>NZ_JBVJUY010000036.1:72321-87919 GCF_055604165.1 Streptomyces sp. NPDC037242 | reverse complement strand
CCCCCCCCCCCCCCCCCCCCCCCCCTCCCCCCCCCCCCCCCCCCCCCCCCCCCCCCCCCCCCCCCCCCCCCCCCCCCCCCCCCCCCCCCCCCCCCGGGCCCGGCCCGCGGGCCGGAAAGCAGGGGCGGGCGCGCTCCGTGGCGTGGCAGGGTGTGATCATTACGCGCCCACTGCGACTGCGACACGAGGATTCACCCGGTATGAGCACCCCGCCGAACCCGCCCAGCACCCCGCCCGGTCCCCCGGCGGAGTCCACGGGCACACCCGTACCCGAAACCGCCTCCATACCGGCCCCCGCGGATCCCCCGTCGCTGGAGAAGCCCCCGACCCCGGCCGCCGAGCCCGTCCCGGTCGCCCCCGCGCCCACCCCGGCCGACGCCGTCCCGGCCCCGGTCGACGCCGTCCCGGCCCCGGTCGACACCGTCCCGGCCCCGGTCGACACCGTCCAGGTCCCGGAGGCCGAGCCCGTCCCGGCGACCGTCCCCATCCCCGCGGCCGTCCCCATCCCCGCGGCCGAGCCCGTCCCGGCGGCCGGACCGGCCCCCGCCCCCGCGCCCTTCGCCGCGGTGGCCCCCGCTCCCCCGGGAGCCCCGTACGCCGCTCCCCCCGGAGCCCCGTACGCCGTCGGCCCCGGTTGGGGCGGCGCGCCGTACCCCGGCTACCCGGCCCCGCAGGACACCAACGGCCTGGCCGTCGCCGCGCTGGTCCTCGGGCTGCTGGGCCTCGTCCTCGGCCCCATCCCGATCATCTTCTGGTTCGGCGGCCTCCTGTCCGTCGTCGGTATCGGCATCGGCATCGCAGCCGTGGTCCGCTCCCGTTCCGGCGCCCCGCGCGGCACGATGGCGACCGTGGGCACCGTCCTCGCCGTCCTCGGACTCGGGGCGTCGGTCGGCGGCTTCTTCCTCACCGGCACCCTCTTCGCCCGGATCGACCGGGACCTCGACCGCGACTACCGGCAGAGCCTCGACCAGTACCCCGAGCTGCCGAGCACCCGGCCGTCGGCGCCGGCGCCGAAGCCGTCCCCGTCGCCCTCGCAGGTCCCCGGCCTGACCAGCGCACTGCCGTTCGGCGAGACGTTCACGTACCCCAACGGCGTCAAGGTGAGCCTGTCGAAGCCGAAGAAGTACGTCACGAAGAACGACTACCAGAAGGTCGCCAACGCGGTGCAGACGACCGTCACGATCACCAATGGCTCGTCCGAGACCATCAACGTGATCTACGCGGTCCCCAACCTCCGCGGCGCGGACGGCATGACCGGCAAGCCGGTCTTCGACGGCACCGTGCCGAAGATGATCAGGGGCGACATCCTGCCGGGCGCGTCGGCCAGCGGGGTCGTCGCCTTCGAGGTCGCCGAAGGCACCCAGGAGGTCACGGCCGACATCAGCCCCGGCAGCCAGCTGCCCGCCGTGAAGTACGCGGGCCCGATCGGCTGAGCCGGACGCCGGACACGGGCGCCGGACCGGACCGCCGAACCGCCCGACTCCGGCACGGAAATGAGCGGGACCCAGGACATCGCGTCAGAAAGACGATTAGACTGGGCCCCGTGCCTCAACTTCGTCTCGCTCTGAATCAGATCGACTCGCATGTCGGCAACATCGCCGCCAACGCCGACTCGGTCGTCCACTGGACCCGGCACTCCGCCGAGCAGGGCGCCCACTTGGTGGCGTTCCCGGAGATGATGCTGACCGGGTACCCCGTAGAGGACCTCGCCCTGCGCGACTCCTTCGTCGAGGCCTCGCGCACCGCGCTGCGCGAGCTCGCCGCGCGGCTGGCGGCCGAGGGGTTCGGCGAGCTGCCGGTCGTCGTCGGCTACCTCGACCGCACCGAGAGGGCGACGCCCCGGCTCGGCCGCCCGGCCGGCTCCCCGGAGAACGCGGCGGCCGTGCTGCACCGCGGCGAGGTCGTCCTGCGCTTCGCCAAGCACCACCTCCCCAACTACGGCGTGTTCGACGAGTTCCGCTACTTCGTGCCCGGCGACACCCAGCCGGTGATCCGGGTGCGCGGCGTGGACGTGGCCCTGGCCATCTGCGAGGACCTCTGGCAGGAGGGCGGCCGGGTCCCGGCCACCCGCTCCGCCGGGGCCGGGCTGCTGATCTCCGTCAACGCCTCCCCGTACGAGCGCAACAAGGACGACCTGCGCCTGGAACTGGTGCGCAAGCGCGCCCAGGAGGCCGGCTGCACCCTGGCCTACCTGGCGATGATGGGTGGCCAGGACGAGCTGGTCTTCGACGGCGACTCGATCGTCGTCGACAGCTCCGGCGAGGTCATCGCGCGCGCCCCGCAGTTCTCCGAGGGCTGTGTCCTCGTGGACCTGGACCTGCCGGCCGCCGCCGCGAACGCCCCCGAGGGCGTGGTGGACGACGGGCTGCGCATCGACCGGGTGATCCTCTCCGAGGAGCCGGTGGAGCCGTACGAGCCGGTCGTGACCGGCGGCTACGCCGACCGCCTCGACGACGACGAGGAGATCTACGACGCGCTGGTCGTGGGCCTGCGCGCGTACGTCCGGAAGAACGGGTTCCGATCCGTCCTGATCGGGCTCTCCGGCGGCATCGACTCGGCGCTCGTGGCGGCCATCGCCTGCGACGCGATCGGCGCGCAGAACGTGTACGGCATCTCGATGCCCTCGAAGTACTCCTCGGACCACTCCAAGGGCGACGCGGCCGACCTGGCCGAGCGCACCGGCCTGAACTTCCGCACGGTGCCGATCGAGCCGATGTTCGACGCGTACATGGGCTCGCTGGGCCTGACCGGCCTGGCGGAGGAGAACCTCCAGTCCCGACTGCGCGGCACCATGCTGATGGCGGTGTCCAACCAGGAGGGCCACATCGTGCTGGCCCCGGGCAACAAGTCGGAGCTGGCCGTGGGCTACTCCACCCTGTACGGGGACTCCGTGGGCGCGTACGGCCCGATCAAGGACGTGTACAAGACGGACGTCTTCCGCCTCGCCGAGTACCGCAACCGGGCGGCGGCCGAGCGCGGCGAAACCCCGCCGATCCCGGAGAACTCCATCGTGAAGCCCCCGAGCGCCGAGCTGCGACCCGGTCAGGTGGACACGGACTCGCTGCCGGACTACCCCGTCCTCGACGCGATCCTGGCGATGTACGTGGACCGCGACCAGGGGCTGGAGGCGATCGTCGGGGCCGGGTTCGACGGCGAGCTGGTCGCGAAGACCCTGCGCATGGTGGACACCGCGGAGTACAAGCGCCGGCAGTACCCGCCGGGCACGAAGATCTCCGCGAAGGGCTTCGGCAAGGACCGCCGCCTGCCGATCACGAACGGGTGGCGCGAGCAGGCGTAGCGGCGAGCAGGCGTAGCGGCGAGCGCGGGTCTCCCCGGAGACCCGCGCACAGCCCGCCCGCTACGGCTTTACGGTGAGGCGGGCCGCGATCGGGAGGTGGTCGCTGCCCGTGCGGGGCAGGGTCCAGGAGGCCTCCGGCTTGATCCCGCGGACCATGATCTGGTCGATGCGGGCCATCGGGAACTGCGCCGGCCAGCTGAAGCCGAAGCCGTCGCCCGCCGCGCCCTGGGTGGAGCGCATCTGCGAGGTGACCTCGGACAGGGCGCGGTCGTTCATGGTGCCGTTGAGGTCGCCGAGCAGGATGACGTTCTTCAGCGGTTCGGCGGCGAGCGCGGCGCCCAGCGCGTCGGCGCTGTTGTCGCGCTGGTTGGCGGTGAAGCCGGCCTTCAGCTTGACCCGTACCGAGGGCAGGTGGGCGACGAAGGCGGCGACCTGCCCGTGGGGGGTGTCCACGGTGGCGCGCATGGCGCGGGTCCAGCCCATCCGGATGTCCACCGGCTGGCTGGCGGTCAGCGGGAACTTGCTCCACAGGCCGACGGTGCCCTCGACCGAGTGGTACTTGTACGTCCCCGCCAGGGCCTTCTCGTAGATCGGGACGGCGCTGCCCTTGAGCTCGGTCAGGGCCAGGATGTCGGCGCCGGACTTGGCGACCGATTCGGCGGTGCCGCGGGGGTCGGTGTTGTCGGCGTCGACGTTGTGGGTGGCGACCATGAGGTTGCCGCCGGAGCCGGACTTGTCGGTGACCAGGCCGCCGAAGAGGTTCATCCAGACCACGGCCGTCAGCACTATCGCGATCAGCGCGGTGGCGGACTTGCGGATCACGGCGCCGACCAGCAGGACCGGGACGGCCAGGCCCAGCCAGGGCAGGAAGGTCTCGGTGAGGCTGCCGAGGTTGCCCACGTCGTTGGGCAGCGAGGCGTGGAGGATCATGACCAGGGAGAGCAGCGCGGCGAGCCCGGCCAGTACCAGCCCGCGGCGCCAGATGCCCGGGGCGCGCCTCAGTTCGGCCAGCCGGCGCCGGAACGGGGATCCGGAGGGCTCGGGATCCGAGCCGCCGTTCCCCGATTCCGTCATGTACGCCTGTGCCATGCCACTGCCCTCGCTGCCGTGCTCGCGCTCCGTTCCCGCCTCTTGACCCTAGGCGATGAGCGGAGCCTTCCGTGCCGTTTGTCCCGGCCGTACGTCCGGGAGGACGAACGGCCATGCGGACGCAGTTCCGGTTGTCACGAAACAAGCACATTCACTCGCACACCCCTGGGGCCGGCCGGGAGTGTGACGAACCGGTCCTCGCGCCACTTCCGCCCCGGGCCGGACGAGTGCCACCATGGTGGGTGAGTCCGGGGACGCCGTAAGGGCGCCTCGAGATGACATCAAGGAGCAGTTGCAATGACGCATGCCGTTTCGCCTGCCCGCGAAGCCGCCTCCCCCACCCTGTACGGAGGCACGGGCACCCGGCGCATCACCGTCCGCGACCTCACCCTCGCCAAGGAGCGCGGCGAGAAGTGGCCCATGCTCACCGCCTACGACGCGATGACCGCGTCGGTCTTCGACGAGGCCGGCATCCCGGTCATGCTCGTCGGTGACTCGATGGGCAACTGTCACCTCGGCTACGAGACCACCGTCCCGGTCACGATGGACGAGATGACCCTGCTGTCGGCGGCCGTCGTACGGGGCACCAGCCGGGCCCTGATCATCGGTGACCTGCCGTTCGGCTCGTACCAGGAAGGCGCCGTGCAGGCGCTGCGCAGTGCCACCCGCCTCGTCAAGGAGGCCGGGGTCGGCGCGGTCAAGCTGGAGGGCGGCGAGCGCTCGCTGCGCCAGACCGAGCTGATCGTGCAGTCCGGCATCCCCGTCATGTCGCACCTGGGCCTGACCCCGCAGTCCGTGAACGCCATGGGCTACCGGGTGCAGGGCCGCGGCGACGAGGCCGCGCACCAGCTGCTGCGGGACGCGAAGGCCGCGCAGGACGCGGGCGCCTTCGCGGTGGTGCTGGAGCTGGTCCCGGCCGAGCTGGCCGCCGAGGTCACCCGGTCCCTGCACATTCCGACGGTCGGTATCGGCGCGGGCGCGGAGTGCGACGCGCAGGTGCTGGTGTGGACGGACATGATGGGGCTGACGAGCGGGAAGCTGCCGCGCTTCGTCAAGCAGTACGCGAACATCCGCCGGACGATGGGCGACGCGGCGAAGGCCTTCGCCGAGGACGTGGTCGGCGGAACGTTCCCGCAGGCGGAGCACGCCTTCCACTAATACGTCCGACCGCTGCCGACAGCCCGCCGATGCGTTCATCGGCGGGCTGTCGGTCATCTGTCGGCGGGTTGTCAGTGGCGCCTGGTCCCATGGTGGACATGACGCGAAACGACAAGAACCCCAATGCCGTGGTGGTGCGGGGGCTGGTCAAGCACTACGGCGAGACGAAGGCCCTCGACGGCGTGGACCTCGATGTCCGCGAGGGCACCGTCCTCGGGGTACTGGGCCCGAACGGCGCCGGCAAGACCACCCTCGTGCGCTGCCTCTCCACCCTGATCACCCCCGACGCCGGAACGGCGACGGTCGCGGGCTTCGACGTGGTCCGCCAGCCTCGGCAGCTGCGCCGCACCATAGGCCTGACCGGCCAGTACGCCTCGGTCGACGAGAAGCTCTCCGGCTGGGAGAACCTCTACATGATCGGCCGGCTGCTCGACCTGTCCCGCAAGGACGCCAGGACCCGTGCCGACGAGATGCTGGAGCGGTTCTCCCTGACGGAGGCGGCCAAGAAGGCCGCCATGAACTACTCCGGCGGTATGCGCCGCCGGCTCGACCTGGCCGCCTCGCTGATCGGCAACCCTGCCGTCCTCTACCTGGACGAGCCGACCACGGGCCTGGACCCCCGTACCCGCAACGAGGTGTGGGACGAGGTGCAGCGGCTGGTCGCCGAGGGCGCCACCGTCCTGCTCACCACCCAGTACATGGAGGAGGCCGAGCAGCTCGCCAGCGAGCTGACGGTCATCGACCGTGGCAAGGTCATCGCCAACGGCAAGGTCGACGAGCTGAAGGCCCGCGTCGGCGGCCGGACCCTGAGGGTCCGCCCCGTCGACCACTCCGACCTGCCGGGCATGGCCCGCGCGCTGGCGGAGACCGGACTGGACGGGCTCGCCGGCTCCCAGGCGGTGCCGGACGAGGGCGTGCTGCTGGTCCCGATCCTGAGCGACGAGCAGCTGACCGCCGTGGTGGGCCTGCTGGCCGCCCGCGGGTACGCGATCGCCGACCTCGGCACCTACCTGCCCAGCCTGGACGAGGTGTTCCTGTCGATCACCGGCCAGAAGCCCACCACCGAGATGACCGAGGAGGTCGCGGCATGAGCACCGTAACCACGACGAAGCAGCCCGCCGACACCGCGCCCGCCCGGGTCCCGGCCGCCGAGCCGCCCGACGAGGGCCGGATCGGCCTGCGGGCCAACCTGCGGCACATCGGCGCCCTGGTGCGCCGCAACGCGCTGCAGATCAAGCAGGACCCGGAGTCGATGTTCGACGCCGTGCTCATGCCGATCATCTTCACGCTGCTGTTCGTCTTCGTCTTCGGCGGCGCGATCTCCGGCAAGGGCAACCAGGAGGCGTACGTCAACTACGTCATCCCGGGCCTGATGGCCATGATGGGCATGAACATCTCGATGGCGGTCGGCACCGGCGTCAACGACGACTTCAAGAAGGGCGTCATGGACCGCTTCCGGTCCATGCCGATCGCCCGGTCCTCCGTGCTCCTCGCGAAGATCGTCGTCGAGGTCGGCCGGATGCTCGTCGCGATCACGATCCTGCTGTCGGTGGGCTTCATCCTGGGCCTGTCGATCAAGACCTCGGTGCTGGACCTGTTCCTGGCGATCGGCCTGTCGACCGTCTTCGGCGCCTCGCTGATGTGGATCTTCATCCTGCTCGGTCTGACGATGAAGACCGCTCAGGCCGTCCAGGGCATGGCGATGCTGGTCCTGATGCCGCTCCAGTTCGGCAGCTCGATCTTCGCCCCGCCGTCCACCATGCCGGGCTGGCTCCAGTCCTTCACCGACTACAACCCGCTGTCCAACCTGGCCGACGCGGCACGCGGCCTGATCAACGGCGGGGCGGTCGCCCACTCCGTGTGGATGACCCTCGGCTGGTCGCTCGCCATCACGGCGGTCACCATGCCGCTCGCGGTACGGAAGTTCCGCCAGAAGACCTGATCCGGGACGCAGGTCCGGTCCGGATCGCGTCCCGGGACGGGCCCCGCATGGGGGGGCCGGGTCAGACCAGGGCGGTGGCCTCCTCCAGGGTGAGGCCGCCGCCTTCGGCGTGCGCCGCCTCGTACGCTGCGTCACCGAGCGCCGCCCGGGCCAGCTCCTCGGCCCGGGCGGCGTCCTCGCGTTCCGTGGTGACGGGGAAGTGCCCGGGCGGCAGCTGGGCGCGGTAGGCGCCGAGCAGCCGGGCCGCGTCGTACTCCCGCCGCGGGCCGCCGAGCGAGACCAGCGAGAGGGCGGCGGTCATCAGGTAGACCGCCGGCATCTGCGGGGCCACCATCCGGGCCAGCGGGTCCTGGACGGTCCCCATGGCCTGGCGGAGGTGTTCGAGCGCCTCCTCGTACCTGCCCTGCTGGTTGTCCAGCCAGGCCATGGTGCCGAGCATGAAGCCGTCGAAGATGGCGAACGCGCCGAAGGAGAACTCCTCGCGCAGGATCTGCAGCTGGGCGCGGGCCTCGGGGATCCGCCCGGTGCGGCCGAGGATGCCCGCGAGGAACATCCGGGCGGCGGGCATGGCCTCGTTGCCGAACTTCGCGACGGTGGCGACGATCTCGGTGAGGATCTTCTCGGCCTCCGCGATCTCGCCGCTCTCGACGAGGGTCCCGGCCATCCGCACCCGCAGGACCGTCACCTGGGCCTTGGCGCCCAGCCGTTCGGCGTACGCGATCGCCTCGCGGAAGTCCCGGGCCGCCAGGCCGTACTCGCCGCGCTTCTCCCGGGACTCGGCGCGGGCGGAGAGCGCCTCGGCGCAGCCCCAGGCGTCGCCGAGCTCGCGGAACAGGGCCAGGCTCTCGTCCGCGTCGCGGGAGGCGTCGCCGGCCCAGTCGGCCCGGTTGGCGAGGATGTTGGCGCGGAGCTGGAGGGCGGAGGCCAGTTCCCAGCGGTAGCCGAGCGCGCGGGCGGTGGCGACCGTCTCGTCGATGACCAGCTGGAGCAGCCCGGGGTCGCCGGAGATCATGACGGCGTAGATCCAGAGGGAGGCGGGCGTCCGGCAGGTCTGCGGGAGTCCGGGCCGGTAGGTGGCGAGCATGCCGTCGACCTGGGCGCGGACCGCCGGGGTGTTCCACTCCTCGTTGGTCTGGTCGCGGGCGGCCAGCCGGACCAGGTGGACCGCGCGCCAGGCCTCGGTGAGCACTTCGCCGGAGTAGGGCGGGGGCGTGTCGACGAGCCGCTCGTACACGGGCTCCGCGGGGACGACGGGCGCCGCGAAGGGGTCGGGAACCAGTGCGACGGCCGCGTCGGTCCAGTGCCGGGACTCGCTGCGCAGGTCGTGCATGTGCCAGTACCAGCCCAAGGAGTGGATGAGGCAGAGCACTTCGCCGGTGTCCCGGGTGGCGACGGCCCGGCGCAGGGCGGTACGGATGTTCTCGTACTCGGTGCCGAGCCGGTCGGCCGCGGCGCGCTGGCCGTGGCCGCGGAGCAGCGGCTCGGTGGTACGGGCGAGTTCGCGGTAGTGGACGAGGTGGCGGTGCTCGGTGGCCTCGCGGTCGCCGTCGGCCTCGGCGAGGCGCTCGGTGGCGTACTCGGCGACGGTCTCCAGGAGCCGGTAGCGCATGCCGGAGCGGTCGGGTCCGGGGGCGGCGACGACGAGGGACTTGTCGACGAGGGAGCCGAGGACGTCGGCCACGTGCCAGGCCTCCGGGCCCTCGGCCTCGGCGCAGACGGCCTCGGCGGCGGCCAGGTCGCAGCCGCCGGCGAAGACGGACAGCCGGCGCAGGACGGTGCGTTCGGGCGCGTCCAGCAGGTCCCAGGACCAGTCGACGACCGCCCGCAACGTCTGCTGGCGCGGCAGCAGCGTACGAGAGGTACGCGCACCCGTGGTCAGCAGCCGGAAGCGGTCATCGAGCCGGTCGGCGATCTGCCGCGGGGTGAGCAGCCGCAGCCTCGCCGCCGCCAACTCGATCGCGAGCGGCAGCCCGTCGAGGCGCCGACAGATCTCCACGGCGGCGGCCGGGTCCTCGTCCGGGGTGAACCCGGGGCGGGCGGCGGCCCCGCGGTCGGCCAGCAGCCGCAGCGCGACCGGGTCGGGCAGTGGTTCCACCGGGCGCAGCAACTCGCCGGGGACGCCGAGGGGTTCGCGGCTGGTGGCGAGGATCTGTACGCCGGGGCAGTGCGTGAGCAGGCGTTCTGCGAGCTCGGCGGCGGCGTCGATGACGTGCTCGCAGTTGTCGAGCAGCAGCAGGAGGCGGCGGCGCGCGCAGTGTTCGGCGAGCCGGCCGAGCGGCTCGTCCCCGGCCCGCTCCGTCAGCGCCCGCAGTTCCTCGGCGGCGGCGCCGCGCAGCTTGGTCTCGCGTGCGCCGAGCGCGGCGAGGGCCGCCTCGGCGACGTCCTCGGGGTCGGCCGGCCCGTCGACGGGCGCCAGCTCGACGAGCCACACCCCGTCGGGCCAGCCGCCCTCGGCGGTGTGCGCCTTGGCGGCGTGCGCTTCGGCGGCCTCCTGCGAGAGCCGGGTCTTGCCGGCTCCGCCGGGTCCGAGCAGGGTGACGAGCCGCGCCCGCGCGAGGTCGTCCCCGATGGCCCGGATGTCCTCCTCGCGGCCGACGAAGGTGGTCAGCCGGGCCCGCAGATTGCCCTGGTCGAGCGGTACGGGGCTCGGCGCCGGGGCCGTCGGGGCTGCTGCCGCCGGGGCCGTCGGGGCCGGGGCCAGGAGTTCCGCGTGCAGGGCGCGCAGGGCGGGTCCCGGGTCGGTGCCCAGGCGGGCGGCGAGGTCGCGCCGGACCTCCTCGTAGGCGGCGAGCGCCTCCGCCGGGCGGCCCGCGTCCCGCAGCGCGCGGATGCGCAGCGCGTGCAGGGGTTCGTCCAGCGGCTGCTGCCCGCACAGCGCGGCCAGCTCCGGCAGGGCCCGCTCCGCCTCGCCCAGGGCCAGGGCCGCCTCCAGCCGGCCCCGGCGCGCGTCCTTCCGTACGGCCTCCCAGCGCGCGGCCTCCTGGGCCGGGTCGGGGAGGGACGACAGCGCCGGGCCGCGCCACAGCGCGAGGGCCTCGTCGTACTGGGCGGCGGCGCCCGCAGGGTCCGGCTCGGCCGCGGCGGAGCGGGCGAGGCGCTCGAAGCGGTAGAGGTCGACGTCCTCCCGGGCGGCGGCCAGGACGTACCCGCCCTCCTCGGAGCGCACGGCCCCGTGCCCCAGCGCCCGCCGCAGCCGCGCGACCAGCGCCTGGAGGGCGGCCACGCCGTCGGCGGGCGGGTCCCCGGCCCAGACCTCGTCGACGAGCAGCGGCGCCGGCACCGCGCGGCCCGGGCGCAGCGCGAGCGCGGTCAGGAGCGCACGCAGGCGCGCTCCGCCGACGGCGACGGGGGTTCCGTCGTCGCGGACGGCCTGGGCGGTGCCGAGAATCACGTAGCGCACCGGCCCATTGTCCCCGGCCCCGGGCCCCGGCCCGCCCGGGGCCCGGGATAGGTTTCGCCGCATGGGTCACCAGGGCAGCCGCGGCGAGCGGCAGATCAGTTCCGTATTCCTCGGCATCGCCGCCGTCATGGCGGTCACCGGGTGGGCCGTGTGGACGGGGTACTCGACGAGCACCGGCCTGGCCGTCTTCCTCTTCGTGACGTCGGCGTGGATCGTCTCGCTGTGCCTGCACGAGTACGCGCACGCCCGCACCGCCCTGCACAGCGGCGACCTGTCGGTGGGCGCCAAGGGCTATCTGACGCTGAATCCGCTCAAGTACACGCACGCGCTGCTCAGCATCATCCTGCCGGTGCTCTTCGTGATCATGGGCGGGCTGGGCCTGCCCGGCGGCGCGGTGTACATCGAGCGCGACCGGATCCAGGGCCGCTGGAAGCACAGCCTCATCTCGGCGGCGGGCCCGCTGACGAACGTCGCCTTCGCGGCCGTGTGCACCGCCCCGTTCTGGCTGAACGCCCTCGACGGGGTCCCGGTGCCGTTCCGCTTCGCGCTCGCGTTCCTCGCGCTGCTCCAGGTCTCGGCGGCGATCCTGAACTTCCTGCCGGTGCCGGGCCTCGACGGCTACGGCGTCATCGAGCCCTGGCTCTCCTACCGGATCCGCCGCGAGGTGGCGCCGCTGGCCCCGTTCGGTCTGATCGCCGTCTTCGCGCTGCTGTGGATCCCGGAGGTCAACGCGTTCTTCTTCGACGCGGTGAACGGCATCCTCTCGGCGCTGGGCGTGACCGACCTGGAGACGTACTGCGGCCGCGACCTCTACCGCTTCTGGCAGGACAGCAACGGCTTCTGCGCTATGCCGGTCGAGTAACGCGCGGGCCGACTGACGCCGGGCCGATCAGCGCCGGGCCGATCAGCGCTGGGGGGCGACGCCCGCGGCCTTCTGGGCCTTGGCCTTGCGCACGTAGAACCACGCCATGTTGGACGTCACACCCGCCATGAGCACCCAGACGATGCCGAGGAAGCTGCCCTCCACGAAGGCGACCACGGCCGCGGCGATGGCGAGGACGCAGACGACGATGGCGAACACGGCAAGGCGCGGCATGGAAGGAACTCCTCGGGGACACTGAAGCGGGTCGAGCCCCTCCAGTGTCCCCCATGCCCCGCAGTGCCCGCGTAAGGGCGCGGGCCCGGCCGGCCGGCTCAGACGTCCGTGAGGCGCAGGCCCGCGTGGGCCTTGTAGCGGCGGTTGGTGGAGATGAGGTTGGCTACCAGGGCTTCGACCTGGTGTGCGCCCCGCAGCCGGCCGGCGAAGACTCCGCGCATGCCCGGGATGCGGGCGGCCAGGGCCTGGACGAGGTCGGTGTCGGCGCGGGATTCGCCGAGGACCATGACGTCGGTGTCGATCTCGTCGATGGACTCGTCCTGGAGCAGGACCGCCGACAGGTGGTGGAAGGCCGCGGTGACGCGGGAGTCCGGGAGCAGGGCTGCGGCCTGCTGGGCCGCGCTGCCCTCTTCGACCTGGAGGGCGTACGCGCCCTGCTTGTCAAAGCCCAGCGGGTTGACGCAGTCCACCACGAGCTTGCCCGCGAGGTCCTCGCGCAGTGCTTCGAGGGTCTTGGCGTGGCCCTCCCACGGCACGGCGATGATCACGATGTCGCTGCGGCGCGCGCATTCGGCGTTGTCCGCGCCCTCCACGCCGAGGCCCAGCTCGTCGGCGGCGGTCTGCGCGCGGTCGGCGGCGCGGGAGCCGATGATCACCTTCTGTCCGGCGCGGGCGAGCCGGTAGGCGAGGCCGCGGCCCTGGTCGCCGGTGCCGCCGAGGACGCCGACGACGAGGCCGGAGACGTCCGGCAGGTCCCACGGGTCCTTGGCCGGCGCCTTGGCGGGGGTCTGCTGCGTGCTGTCTGTGGAGGTCATGGGGGCGAGGGTACTGCCGAGTACCGCACAGTCGAAGAGCGGGGAACCGCTCCCGTATGTCCGTTGCATGGTGCAGGATGCCGGTATGGACGCCGTGAGAGTCGCGCTGCTGCGCGAGGTGCTGGCCGGTACGCAGTGGCCGGGTGCCGCGCGGCGCTTCGCCGGCTCGCTGCGGCGGGCCGTGGTGCCGGCCGGCGGTGGCCTGCTGCTCGTGGGGACCGCGCAGTACGAGCCCTGGCACCTGGCGGCCCACCTGGTGGACGAGGCCGCCTGGTCGGGGCTTCCCGAGCTGGCGCCCACGCTCGTACGCCACCGCGTGCTGCCGGGGGAGCCGGCGCACCTGTCGGTGGGGCTGAGCCGGCTGGAGGCGGCCCGGCGCGGGCACACCCTGCTGGTGGTGGCTCCGGAGCGGCCCGGCGAGGGGCTGCTGGAGCGGGTCCACGACGCCCGCCGGGCGGGAGCGACCGTACTGTCCCTGGACGGCGGCGATCCGGATCTCGGGACGCTCGCGCACGACGCGCTGTCGGTGCCGGAAGGCTCCGCCGAGCTGGACCTGGACACGGTGCAGCACCTGGTCAGCGCGGCGGCCGGGGAGAACAGCCTGCCCGTGCAGCGCGGGCCGCGCGGGCTGCGGGACCGGCTGGCGCGGCTGGCCGATCAGCTGACCGCGCCGCCGCCCAGCCGCTGGTAGCCGCCCCGGGCGGGCCCAGAGCCGGACCCGGGTCCGGACCCGGGTCCGGACCCGGGCGCGCTACTGGGCCGTGCCCTCTTCTTCCTCGCGGGTCTTGTCGTTCCACTTCGGGTCGTTCTGCCATTCGAGGTTGCGTTCCTGCGCCGTCTCCATGGCGCGGGCGGCGTCCTCGGGGGTCTCGTAGGGGCCGAACCGGTCCTTGGCGGGGCACTCGGGCCCCTCTTCGACCTTCTGGTGGACCAGGCAGTAGTACCACTCGCCCGCTTTGCCCACCTGGCGCTTCTTGAACAGGGCCATCGTCGTCAGGCTCCTCTCGATACCGCTCTCTGCCGCCATGCTGCCCCATCCCCGCTGGATACACTCGCTTGCATGTCTGGCCAGTCGCTGCTCGTACCAGGCGAGCTTTCTCCCGTCCGTTCCGTTCCCGGAAACATCCGCCGGCCCGAGTACGTGGGCAAGCCCGCGCCCACTCCGTACACCGGACCGGAGGTGCAGACGGCCGAGACCATCGAGGCCATGCGCATCGCCGGCCGCATCGCCGCCCAGGCGATGGAAGAGGCCGCCAAGCTGATCGCGCCGGGGGTGACCACCGACGAGCTGGACCGGGTCGCCCACGAGTACATGTGCGACCACGGCGCGTACCCCTCCACGCTGGGCTACCGCGGCTTCCCCAAGTCCCTGTGCTCCTCGCTCAACGAGGTCATCTGCCACGGCATCCCCGATTCGACCGTCCTGCGCGACGGCGACATCGTGAACCTCGACGTGACCGCGTACATCGGCGGAGTGCACGGCGACAACAACGCCACGTACCTGTGCGGCGACGTGGACGAGGAGTCGCGGCTGCTGGTGGAGCGCACCCGCGAGGCCCTGAACCGGGCCATCAAGGCCGTCAAGCCGGGCCGCCAGCTCAACGTCATCGGCCGGGTCATCGAGTCGTACGCGAAGCGTTTCGGCTACGGCGTGGTCCGTGACTTCACCGGCCACGGGATCAACTCGTCCTTCCACTCCGGCCTGATCATCCCGCACTACGACAGCCCGCACGCCACCACCGTCATCGAGCCCGGGATGACCTTCACCATCGAGCCGATGCTGACCCTGGGCACCCACGAGTACGACATGTGGGCGGACGGCTGGACGGTCGTCACGAAGGACCGCAAGCGCACCGCGCAGTTCGAGCACACCCTGGTGGTGACGGACACCGGGACGGAGATCCTGACCCTGCCGTAGCCCTCCGGTGGAGCGCGGCCGGAATTTTTTACCGACAAGGCGTCGGGAACACATTGACTTAGGCAAGCCTAAGTAAGAGGATCAGGTGTGGCGGCAGTGCTGCCACGCCTGTTTCCCCTTCCTCCGGAGGTCCGTCTTGGACGCCTTCTCGACCGTCATCCGTGTCGCGTCGCACGAGCAGCACACCGAAGCCGAGACCTCGACCTTCATGAGCGACCTGCTCGGCGGCCGGCTCGGGGTGGACGCCTACGCGCGCTACACCGAGCAGCTGTGGTTCGTCTACCGGGCCCTGGAGGACGCCGCCGAGTCCCTGAAGGACGACGCGGTGGCAGGCCCGTTCATCCAGCCCGAGCTGATGCGCGTCGCCGAGATCGAGCGGGACCTCGCGCACCTGCTGGGCGCCGACTGGCGCGAGAGCGTCGTGGCACTGCCCGCCACGCAGGCCTACGCCGCCCGCGTGGCCGAGTGCGCCGCCCAGTGGCCGGGCGGGTACGTCGCCCACCACTACACCCGCTACCTGGGCGACCTCTCCGGCGGCCAGATCATCCGCGACAAGGCCGAGCGGACCTGGGGCTTCGAGCGCAAGGGCGACGGCGTCCGCTTCTACGTCTTCGCGGACATCTCCAACCCGGCGGCCTTCAAGCGGACCTACCGCGAGCTGCTGGACGCGATTGCCGCGGACGACCTGGAGAAGCAGCGCATCATCGACGAGTGCAAGCGCGCCTTCGACTTCAACGGCGCGGTCTTCCGCGAGCTGGGCGAGCAGTTCCCGCTGAGCGCGTAGCGAGAACGGCACGATCTACGGCGAGAGGGCCGGGGGGGGGGGGGGGAGGGGGGGGAGGGACCCCTCCGTTGTGTTGAAGAGAAGGAAGGGAGGGGGAG
>NZ_JBVJUY010000036.1:0-72311 GCF_055604165.1 Streptomyces sp. NPDC037242 | reverse complement strand
GGTGTGTTGGGGGGGGGGGGAAAGAAGCGCCCCACGGGGGGGGGGGGAGTCCCCCCCCCCCCCCCCCCCCCCCCCCCCCGCCCCTCTCGCGTACGGCTACGACGCGAAGCGGACGCGGCCGCCGATCTCCACCGTGCCGTCCGGTCCGGGGGCGGTGAGGATCTGGGAGCCCTCGCCCTGGGTGATGTTCAGGGCGCGGTTGAGCTCGGCCGTCAGCAGGATCGCCGCCGAGCCCGTGGCCTCGTCCTCGACGATCGCCCCGTCGGGGCGGCGCGGGAAGCCGCGGGCCCGGACCCGGCCCGCGGCCTCGTCCTCCCAGGCCCAGGCGTACAGCCAGCCCTCGCCGGGCGGCGGGGCGGGCAGCGCCTCGACCTCGGCGACGGTGGCGTACTGCTCGGTGCGCTTGCCCTCGACCCATTCGGGGCGGGCCGTGATCCAGGTGAACTCCCCGTCGTCGCGGGCCCATACGGAACCGGCCGGCGGCTGGAGCTCCCCGATGTCGAGCAGCCAGGCGACCCCGACCAGCGGATGGCCGGCGAAGGCCATCCGCGTGCCGGGGGTGCGGATGTCGACGACCCCGCGCTCGGGGTCGTCGACGAACACCGTCTCGCTGTAGCCGAGTTCGGCGGCCAGCTCCTGCCGCGACCGGTCGTCGGGGCAGGTCCGGCCGTCGCGCACGACACCGAGCCGGTTGCCGTACCGGCCGTCACCCGCGCAGAAGACCTTGAGGACATCGAGATCGTTCACGCGGGCATTCAAACACGGGTCAGCTCAGCACCGTGCGGCGGCGGCGCCCGAGGAACACCGCGCCCGCGCCGGCCGCGATCACCGCGGCGGAGGCGCCGAGCAGGGTCCCCGCCGGGATCTCGGAGCCGGTGGTGGCGAGGTTCCCGCCGACGGAACCTGCGCCGCCGGCCGTGGCGCCGCCGGCGGCGGTCCCGCCATTGGTACCGCCCGCGGCCGGGAGGGTGGCATCCTTGTCGACGGCCACGGAGAAGCTGAGCGGGTCGACCGGGTCCCCCGCGTGGTACATGGAACCGGTGGTGGCGTTGGCGAAGGTGGCCGCGCCCTCGGCGGTGAAGGCCGCCGGGACCGCGTTCAGCGCGAGCACGCCGCCCTTGGTCTTGTAGTCGGTCTTCGACAGGTCGAGCGTGGCGAAGGGGACGCCCGCCTTGCTGCCCGAGGCGTTCGTGACGTCGACGTACAGGGTGCCGGCCCTGCCGGTGGCCTCGACGCGGAGGTTGGCGAAGCTCATGTCGATGCCGTGGGCCGTGTACTGGAAGCGGAGGTTGCCCTCGAAGGAGGCGCTCAGCTTCTGCTTCTTGGCGTCCAGCTCACCCTTGCCGAAGGCGAAGTCGAAGAGGTCGCCGTTCTTGACGGCCCCGCCGGCCGGGGTGATCGAGCCCGCGCTCTGCACGTAGCGGCGGAAGGACTCCTTCACGCCCCACGTCAGCTTGCCGCCGAGCACCTTCTGCGGGCCGTCGGCGGTCGCCGTCGCCGTGGGCTGCGCCGTGGCGGTCGCCGTCCTCGACTGCGTCGGGGTCGGGGTCGGGGTGGGGGTCGGGGTGGGCGTGGGCGACGGGGTCGTGCTGGGCGTGGCGCTCGGCGAGGCGGGCTGCTCGAACTCCAGCTTCACCGTGAGCGGGTCGCCGTCCACGCCCGTGTAGGGGCCGCCGAGTTCGGCCGCGGCCTGCTCGGTGATCTTGGTGGGCAGGTTCTCGGTACTGCGGCCGGCGACGAAGTCGGCGAGCGGCACGTCCTGCTTGGTCTCCGCGCCCTTCTTCGCCACGTCGGCCGTGACCTTCTGGGTGGCGGTGTCGAACCGGAAGTCGGACAGCGTGACTTCGAAGCCGTGCGCCGGCGAGGCGAAGGTGACACCGCCCTTGAAGGAGGCCTTCACCGTGTGCGCGGCGGGGTCGTACGCGCCACCGACCGCCGCCAGCCGGAAGGTTCCGTCGGCGTTCACCTTGGCCCCGTCGGAGCCCGTGATGGTTCCGCCCGCGCCGCCCTGCTCGACCGGGCGCGTGACGTACTTGCGGTACCGCTCCAGGACGCCCCAGTCGAACGTGCCACCGGTGACCGCCCGGGGCGGCGCCGCGGCGGGGGCCGCGGCGGCGGGGGCCGCCTCGCCCGCGGCCGTCGCGGGTATGGCGAAGGCGGTGGCGCCGAGGGCGGCGGCGGTGAGGACGGCGGCCGCGAGGTTGATCGGGCGGCGGTTCGAGGACATGGCTGGGGGTCTCCTGAAGCAGAGGGAAGAGGAAGGCGAGTCGGGTGGGGGCGGCGGTGTGGCGGTGCGGTACTACGGCGCGCCGGGCGGGGATCCGGCCCCGGCCGACGCCTCCGCACCGGCTTCCGCGGCGTCGGCCGCACCTGCCGCATCCGCCGTACGGCGCTTGCGGACCACCAGGAAGGCCGCGCCGCCCGCCAGGACCAGCAGGGCCACCGCCAGGGCGACGTACAGCCCGGTGTTCGAGGACTGCTCCGCATCGGCGCCGGTGGCGGCGGCCGCGGGCGCGCTCGGCGGGGCCGCCGCGGGCGGGGCCGTGGAGCCGAGGTCGGGCAGGGCCGGCAGCTGCGCGCCGGCCTCCAGGGCGACGGCGAGCGAGACCGGGTCCATCTCGGTGCCGGCCTTGTACATGGAGGACAGGGCCGTGGTCCTGAAGGCCTCGGATCCGCCCTCGGTGAGCGTGGCCGGGGCCTCGGTCAGCGTGGCCAGTTTGCCCTCGGTCTTCAGTCCCTTGGCGTCGAACTCCACCAGCGCGACGCCGTTCTTGGTCCCGGCGCCGGTGGTGACATCGGCGGACAGGACGCCCTTGCCGTTCTCCACCTTGACGCTCACCTTGCCGAACTTCAGGTCCAGGTCGGCGCCGGTGAATTGGACCGTGCCCGCGAAGGCCGCGTCCAGGACGCCCTTCTGGCCGTCGTACGAGCCCTTGCCCTGCGGGAAGCGGAACAGCGCCCCGCCGTCCTGGGCGCCTTCGGCGAGGGTCCACTTGCCCTGGCCGATGGAGCCGGTGACGTACTCGCGGAAGGTGCGGCGCACTCCCCAGTCGACGGCGGCGTCGGCGAAGGCGCCCGGGGCCTGCGAGGTCTCGGGGGTCTGCGGTGCCTGCGGGGTTCCGGTGGGCGCCGTCGGCTGCTGTGCGGAGGGGGCGGCCTTGACGTCGGCGGACAGCGAGACGGGGTCGAGCTGCGTACCGGCGGCGTAGTAGCCCGCGAAGGCCTTGGCGCCCTGATCGGTCAGGGTCGCCGGGACGTTGGTGAGGGTCAGCGGACTGCCGCCGCCCTTCATGTCGATGCCGCCGACGCCGAGCGTGGCGAAGGGCACCTGGGACTGGCTGGTGACCGCGCCGGTGTCCTTGGCCTTGCTGGAGACGTCCGCGTACAGGGTGCCGCGGCCGCCCGAGATCTTGACGGTGGGCCGGCTGACGGTCATGTCGAGCTCGTAGGCGCCGTCGGGCTTCTGGTGTCCCTGGAAGGTGACCCCTCCCGAGTACGCGGCCTCGAAGGTGCCGGAGGCCGGGTCGTAGGAGCCGCTCGCCGAGTGGAAGCGGAACAGGCTGCCGCCCACGGTGGCGGCGCCGCCCTTCAGCTTGAAAGAACCTTTCGCCACCGGCCCGGTGACATAACTCTGGAAAGAAGATTTGATGCCCCAGTCGAGCCGGCCCCCCTGCACGGTGCCCGCATGAGCGGCGGTGGCCGAGAGCAGGGTCCCCAACAGGGCCGCCAACAGGACGACTGCGAGGGTACGGGCGGGTCTTGCGGGCATGAATGTCCCCTCCAGGGTCTAGCAAGCAAGGTTAGGCTAACCTAAGCTATCCCTGGCCGGGTACGGAACCCCCCGGTCCCCACAACCTCAGTCGGACGATCAGGACGGTGCCTTCGTGCCTACGCCCGCCGCGTCACACCGCATTCCCCGTATCGCTCTTGCCTTGGCAGCACTGGCACTTGCGCTCACGGGCTGCGGAGGTACGGCCACCACTCCGGGCTCATCCGCCCGCCCCGCCGCCGCCCCGGACCGGGTGGAGCCCCTCACCCCGGCGCCGGCTCCGGCCCTGCCGGTGACCGTGCCCTCGGTGGACGGGACCCAGGTCAAGGTCGCATCGGCGGACCGGCTCGTACCGCTGACCGGCAGCCTCAACGAGATCGTCCACACACTGGGCCTCGGCGACCGGGTCGTGGCCCGGGACATCACCGCCACCTTCGAACAGGCCGCGGCGCTACCGGTGGTGACACGTGGCCACGACGTCTCGGCGGAGAGCGTGCTCTCGCTCCGCCCGACGCTGGTGCTGGCGGAGACCACCAGCGGTCCCGCAGAAGCGATTCAGCAGATCCGCGACGCCGGCATTCCGGTGCTGGTCCTCGCCCCCGCCAAGAACCTCGACGACGTACCGAAGCGGATCGACGCGGTCTCCGCCGCCCTGGGCGTCAAGGACGCCGGGGCCCGGCTGAACCAGCGCACCGCCGAGCGGATCGCCGCCGTCCGCAAGGACGTTCCGGCCGCCGCCTCGGCCAAGAAGCCCCGGGTGGCCTTCCTCTACCTGCGCGGCACCGCTTCCGTCTACCTGCTGGGCGGCTCCGACTCCGGCGCGGCCTCGCTGCTTGAGGCGGCCGGCGCGGTCGACACGGGCAAGGACTCCGGTCTGGGCAAGGACTTCACCCCGATCACCAGCGAGGCCCTGGCGGCCGCCGCGCCCGACGCGATCCTGGTCATGTCGAAGGGCCTCGAATCGGTCGGCGGCGTCGACGGCCTGGTCAAGGTGCCGGGCGTGGCCCAGACCCCGGCCGGCATGGACCGCCGGGTGGTCACGGTCGACGACGGCGTCCTGCTGAACTACGGCCCCCGTACCGACCAGGTGCTCGCCTCCCTGGTCTCCCAGCTCTACGGCAAGGGCGCCTGATGCCCCTGCCCTACGAGAACGCCGCCGAGGCCGACTCCCGCCCGGCGGCGCTGCCGAGAGGCGGAGGCGGCGTCACCCACAATCCGGCCCCGCCGACGCCCCAGCGGGTCCGGGCGGAGCCCGGGAGGCCGGGTCGGCGCACGGCCCCGCTGCTCACCGCCGGGCTGGTCGCCACCCTGCTCCTCCTCGCCCTCCTCTCCGCAGGAGTCGGCGCGTACGAGATCCCCCTCGGCGACGTGCTCGCCTCGGTCCAGCACCGCGTCGGCTTGGGCGGAGCTCCGCTCGACCGGGTCGGCGAGAGCGTGCTGTGGAACGTACGGCTCCCCCGGGTCGTGCTCGCGCTGCTGGTCGGCGCGAGCCTCGGCTGCGCGGGCGCGCTCATGCAGGGCGTCTTCGGCAACCCCCTCGCCGAGCCGGGCGTGATCGGCATCTCGGCCGGCTCCGCCGTGGGCGCGGTCGCCGCCATCGGCCTCGGGCTCAGCTTCTTCGGCAACTGGACCATCACCGTCTGCGCGTTCGTCGCGGGCCTGGTCACCGTCGGCTCCGTCTACCTCCTCTCCCGCAACGGCGGAAAGACCGAGGTCGTCACGCTCATCCTCACCGGGATCGCGGTCAACGCCTTCGCCGGCGCCCTGATCGGCCTGTTCGTCTTCTTCGCGGACAGCGGGCAGGTCAACCAGATCACCTTCTGGCAGCTCGGCTCCCTCGCCCAGGCCACCTGGCCCAAGGTGCTCGCGGTCCTGCCCTGCGCCCTGGCCGGTCTGATCGCCGCCCCCTTCTACGCCCGCCGCCTCGACCTCCTCGCGCTCGGCGAGCGGCCCGCCCGGCACCTCGGCATCGACGTCGAGCGGCTGCGGCTCGCCCTGATCCTGGTCGTCGCCCTGCTCACCGCCGCCGCGGTGGCCGTGGCCGGGGTCATCACCTTCGTCGGGCTGCTGGTCCCGCACCTGCTGCGGATGGCCAACGGTCCCGGCCACCGCTTCCTGGTGCCGGGCAGCGCCCTGGCCGGCGCCGTCGTCCTCATGGCGGGCGATCTGGCCGCCCGTACGATCGCCCGGCCCGCCGAGCTCCCGCTCGGTGTGCTGACCGCCCTGATCGGCAGCCCGTTCTTCTTCTGGCTGCTGCGCCGCACCCGCCGCAAGCAAGGAGGCTGGGCGTGACCAGCAAGCTGACCGGGCTGTTCGGCCGCCACAAGCGCACCGTTCCGGCCCGCCCGGCCCTCGGGGACGCCGTCGTCGAGATCGCGGGCCTGCACGTCCGGCTCGGGGAGCGCGAGGTCCTCGCCGGGATCGACCTGACCGCCCGGGCGGGCGAGGTGCTGGCCCTGGTCGGCCCGAACGGCGCCGGCAAGTCCACGCTGCTGGCCGCGCTCGCCGCGGACCTGCCGGCGGCCTCCGGGGTCGTACGGATCGACGGGCGCCCGGTGGGCGACTGGTCGGCGCCCGAACTGGCCCTGCGGCGCTCCGTGCTCCCCCAGTCGGCCGAACTGTCCTTCCCTTTTCCCGTCGGGGAGGTCGTACGGATGGGCCGGGCCCCCTGGGCGGGCACCCCCTACGCCGAGGCCGACGAGGAGGCGGTGGCCACCGCCATGGCCGCCACGGAGGTGACCGCCTTCGCCGACCGCCCCTTCTCGGCCCTCTCCGGCGGCGAGCGGGCCCGCGTCGCGCTGGCCCGCGTACTGGCCCAACGGGCCCCGCTGCTGCTGCTCGACGAGCCCACCGCCGCACTGGACCTGCGCCACCAGGAGCTGGTGCTGCGGATCTGCCGGGAGCGGGCCGCGGCCGGGGACGCCGTGGTCGTCGTCCTGCACGACCTGGGCCTGGCCGCCGCCTACGCGGACCGGGCGGCCGTGCTGCACGAAGGGCGCGTCGCGGCGGACGGCCTGCCGGCGGAGGTGTTCGGGGGCGACCTGCTCAGCCTGGTCTACCGGCAGCCGGTCGAGGTCTTCCCGCACCCTCGCACCGGAGCTCCGCTGGTGGTTCCCGTCCGCGGTTCGGACGGTGCCCGTTCCGCGGTGCGGAACGGGCCTCCGGCAGCTTGACCTGGTCTTGACCCGACGATGGGGGGCCCATGGGTGGGCCGTGATGGCCCTGTATCCGGCGGTAGCAGGTGTGCGCTGAATCACTCGACGAGTGGGTATGGGTCAGGTAAGCCTCGGTTAAGTTAGGTCCGCCTCACCGGCCTCTCCCTGTTGGGACGGCCCCTTCGCCCGACGCCCAGGAGCCCCCTATGCGCCCCGCCCGCCTCACCGTCGTCGCCGCCTCCCTGGTGGCCGCTCTGACCGCCGTCACCGGCTGCTCCCAGAAGAGCGACGCGGGCGGCGACGGCGCGATCAAGGTGGCGGCCTCCGACAGCGCCTGCGACGTGTCGAAGACCGAGTTCCCCGCGGGCAAGGTGCAGATCGACGTCGAGAACAAGGGCTCGAAGGTCACCGAGGTCTACGTCCTCTTCCCGGACGCCCGCATCGTGACCGAGCGCGAGAACATCGGCCCCGGCACCAAGGCCTCCATCACCGCCGAGATCAAGGCGGGCGAGTACGAGATCGTCTGCAAGCCCGGCATGAAGGGCGACGGCATCAAGCAGAAGGTCAAGGCCACCGGCAAGGGCGCCGCCGAGGAGAAGCGCAGCCCCGAGGCGGACGCCGCGGTCGCCGCCTACCGCGCGTACGTGGTCACGCAGGCCGAGGAGACCCTCCCCAAGGCGCAGGCCTTCGCCGACGCCGTCAAGGCCGGTGACGTCGAAGCCGCGAAGAAGCTGTACGCGCCCTCCCGCATCGGCTGGGAGCGCACCGAGCCGGTCGCCGAGTCCTTCGGCGACATCGACCCGAAGGTCGACGTCCGCGAGGACGGCCTGGAGGCCGGTCAGGACCCCGCGAAGGACTGGACCGGCTGGCACCGCCTGGAGAAGGCCCTGTGGGTCGACAACAAGATCGGCGACGAGGAGAAGAAGCTCGCCGACACCCTGATGGCGGACCTGACCGACTGGCAGAAGAAGGTCGGCCAGGCGGAGATCACCCCCACCTCGATGGCCAACGGCGCCAAGGAGCTCCTCGACGAGGTCGCCACCGGCAAGGTCACCGGTGAGGAGGAGCGTTACTCCCACACCGACCTGGTCGACTTCAAGGCCAACGTCGAGGGCGCGCAGAAGGCGTACGAGCTGCTCAAGCCGATCGCGGCGAAGAACGACCCGGAGCTCGCCAAGCAGCTGGACACCCAGTTCGCGGCGATGAACACCCTCCTGGACAAGTACCGCACCGACAAGGCCTCCTACGAGTTCACCTCGTACGACAAGGTCGGCGAGCCGGAGCGCAAGGAGCTCTCGGACGGCGTCAGCGCCCTCGGCGAGCCGCTCTCCAAGCTCGCCGCCGCGGTCGCGAAGTAACCGGCAGAGACAGAAGCAGGCGGGAGAGCAGGATGAGCGGGTCCGAGTCGGCGGCGCAGCAGCAGCCGCAGCAGGACGGCGGCGGCGACAATGACAGCGCGACGACGACCGCGGCCGCGCCCTCGCGGCGTTCCGTCCTGGGCTGGGGCGGGGCCGGGCTCGCGCTCGGCGCCGCCGCGGCCGGCGGTGCGGCGGCGGCCTTCGGCGGCGGCTCGGACATGGTGTCGGCGGCCGCGGCCGGGGCGGCCGTGCCGTTCCACGGCGAGCACCAGGCCGGCATCGCGAGCGCCGTGCAGGACCGCCTGCACTTCGCGGCCTTCGACGTGAAGACGAAGGACCGCGCGGAGCTGGTCAAGCTCCTCAAGGAGTGGACCGAGGCGGCCCGCCGCATGACGGCGGGCCGGCCGGTGGGCGAGGGCGGCTTCGGCGGCCTGCCCGAGGCTCCGCCGGACGACACCGGCGAGGCGCTGGGCCTGAAGGCCTCCCGCCTGACCCTGACCATCGGCTTCGGTCCGGGCCTGTTCGCCAAGGACCGGTTCGGCCTGGAGGGCAAGCGCCCCGAGGCGCTCGTCGACCTGGAGCTGTTCCCCGGCGACAACCTGGACCCGGCCCGCTCCGGCGGCGACCTCTGCGTCCAGGCCTGCGCCGACGACCCGCAGGTCGCGGTGCACGCGATCCGCCAGCTGGCCCGCATCGGCTTCGGCAAGGTGGCGGTGCGCTGGTCGCAGCTGGGCTTCGGCAAGACCTCCTCGACCACGCCCGAGGAGCAGACCCCGCGCAACATGATGGGCTTCAAGGACGGCACCCGGAACATCTCGGGCACCGACAAGGCGGCCCTGGAGAAGCACGTGTGGGTCGGCCCGGGCGACGGCAGCGACTGGCTGACCGGCGGCTCGTATCTGGTGGCCCGGCGCATCCGGATGCACATCGAGACCTGGGACCGCACCCCCCTGCAGGAGCAGGAGGACATCTTCGGCCGCGACAAGGGCGAGGGCGCACCGGTCGGCAAGTCCAAGGAGCGCGACGAGCCGTTCCTGAAGGCGATGAAGCCGGAGGCGCACGTCCGCCTCGCGCACCCGGACACCAACAACGGTGCGACGATCCTGCGCCGCGGTTACTCCTTCACGGACGGCACGGACGGTCTGGGCCGCCTCGACGCGGGTCTGTTCTTCCTGGCCTACCAGCGCGACGTCCGCAAGGGCTTCATCCCGATCCAGCGCAATCTGGCGAAGTCCGACGTCCTCAACGAATACATCCAGCACGTGGGTTCGGCCGTCTTCGCCGTCCCGCCGGGCGTCCGCGACAAGGACGACTGGTGGGGCCGGACGCTGTTCGCGTAGTCCCCGCCGGAGAGGAAACCGCCGTGTTCGGCAACTATCTGATCGGCCTGCGCGAGGGGCTGGAGGCCAGCCTGGTCGTCTGCATCCTCGTGGCCTACCTGGTGAAGACCGAGCGGCGGGAGGCGCTGCGCCCCGTCTGGCTGGGCATCGCGATCGCCTGCTCGATCTCGCTGGCCTTCGGCGCCCTGCTGACCTGGGGCAGCCAGGAGCTGACCTTCGAGGCGCAGGAGCTGCTGGGCGGCAGCCTGTCCATCGTCTCCGTGGCCCTGGTGACGTGGATGGTCTTCTGGATGAAGCGCACCGCGCGGCACCTGAAGAGCGAGCTGCACGGCAAGCTGGACACGGCGCTGGCCATGGGCACCGGCGCGCTGGTCGCCACCGCCTTCCTGGCGGTGGGCCGCGAGGGGCTGGAGACCGCGCTGTTCGTGTGGGCCTCGGTCCGGGCGAGCGGCGAGGGCTCCTCGGCGCCGCTGATCGGGGTGCTGCTGGGCATCGCCACGGCCCTCGTGCTGGGCTGGCTGTTCTACCGGGGCGCCCTGAAGATCAACCTCGCGAAGTTCTTCAAGTGGACCGGCGGCATGCTGGTGATCGTGGCCGCGGGCGTCCTCGCGTACGGGGTCCACGACCTCCAGGAGGCCCGCTTCCTGGGCGGCCTGAACGACAAGGCCTTCGACATCAGCTCGGCGGTCCCGCCGGACAGCTGGTACGGGACCCTGCTCAAGGGCGTGTTCAACTTCCAGCCCGACCCGACGGTGGTCCAGCTGACGGTGTGGGCGCTGTACCTGATCCCCGTGCTGGCGTTGTTCCTGGCCCCGGCCGTGACGCGCGGCAAGGCGCAGCCGGAGCGGGAGCCGAGCCGCTCCTGAGTACGCGGGACGCATGACGGGCCCGCATGGCGAAGGCCCCGGTACGCGCGGTGTGCGCGTCCGGGGCCTTCGCCGTGCGGGCCGGGCGTTAGGGGGTGTCTGGCGGATGTCCGCGGCGTCGCGACGCCCGGCAGACACCCCCTAGCGGCCCAGGGGCCAGGCGACCGCCGCGGGGGTCTGCTCGGAGGCGCCGGCGTACTGGGCGCAGGCGTCGGTCAGGGTCTCCAGGAGGGTGAGGGGGTCCGGGAGCGGGTGTTCCATGCCGCGGAGCCAGGTGACCGCCTGGTCACCGGGGAGCGCGGCCGGCGGTACGAGGACGTAGCTGCCGCGGCAGTGCCAGCGCAGGCCCGGGTGCTCGTCCATCGTCTCGGGGTGGCAGTCCAGTTCGCAGGGCCACCACTCGTCCTCGTCCTCGGGGGTGCCGCGGGTGGCGGTGAAGAACAGCATGCGGGCCTGGTCCCCGGTTCCCTGGGACTCGGCGACCGGTCCCACCTCGACGCCGGCGGCCAGCAGCCGGGCCAGGGCGGCGACGCCGGCCTCCAGCGGGACGTCGAGGACGTCGTGGACCATGCCGGTCGCGGTGATGAAGTTGGCCTGCGGCTGGCTGCGGGCCCAGCGTTCGACCTGGGCGCGGTCGGTGGTGGACTGGGTCTGCCAGGCGAAGGAGAGCGGGTGCCGCGCGGGCGTCGGACAGCCGATCCGGTCGCAGGAGCAGCGGTAGCCGGCGGGGTGGGCGGCGGGGGCGATCGGGAGGCCTGCGGCGGCGACGGCCAGGAGCAGCGCCTCGCGTTCCCTGCCGGGGTCCTCGGGAGCGGGTTTCGGCCTGCGGCGCAGCCACTGCGAAATCCTGCTCTGCTCGCCGCGTTTGACGCGGCCGGACTCAGACCCCATCTATCCCCTCACCTCACCGTTGCCCCGGCGGACCCTCACATGGTCCCACCATCCTGCGCCCCGGGTGACCGCTCTCCTCAACCGGGGGGTTGCGGACAGGGCACTGGCCACCCCTACATAACCACAGAAATCGGCCATATGTTCTCGGCCATTGATCTGGCCCCTACACGCCGGTGACCTTTCCCACCCCCGCCAGGACCCGGTCCACCAGCGCGTCCGTATAGGCGTGCGTCAGCGGAGCCGTCCGCAGCAGCCACCGGTGCGTCAGCGGCCCGACCAGCATCTCGACGACCAGGCGCAGATCCACGTCCGCGTCGAGCTGGCCGGCCTCGCGGGCGGCGCGCAGCCGCCCCTCGTACAGGGCGAGCTGCGGCTCCAGCAGCTGCTCGTTGAAGCGGGCGCCCAGCTCCGGGTCGGTCGCGCCGGCCGCGGTGAGGGCGCGCGCGGGCGCCTCGTACTTCTCGTCGTTGAACTCGTCGACCGTCAGCCGCAGTACGTACTTGAGGTCGGCCGCGAGGTCCCCGGTGTCCGGGAAGCCGTCCCAGTCGGCTTCCGCCTCGGAGTGCCCGGCGAGCGCGAGCGAGGCGTCCAGGAGGACCGCCGCCTTCGACGGCCACCAGCGGTAGATGGTCTGTTTGCCCACGCCTGCCCGGGCGGCGATGGCCTCGATGGTCAGCTTGTTGTAGCCGACCTCCCCGACCAGGGCGAGCGCGGCGTCGAGGATCGCGCGCCGGGACCGGTCGCTACGGCGCGACGCGTCGGGAGACTTGGGGTTCATTTTCGGCAATTTACCAACCCGGGACCTCTCGTCTTTCAGCCGTCCCGGAAACCACCCAATCAGTTCACTGCGCCGTCCGCGTTGAGGAGAGACGATTCTCTTCTCATCATCGTGAGGAGCCTTCTTTGCGCAGAGACGCCACACCCCGGCGCTACCTGATGTGCCCGCCCGCGCACTTCAAGGTCACGTACTCCATCAACCCGTGGATGGACCCCACGAAACCGGTGGAACTGCCCCTCGCACTCGCCCAGTGGGAAGACCTGAGGGACCGCTACCGCTCCCTCGGCCACACCGTCGAGACCCTCGTGCCCGACCCCGCGCTGCCCGACATGGTCTTCGCGGCGAACGGCGCCCTGGTCGTCGACGGCCGGGTGCTGGGTGCGCGCTTCGCCTACCCGGAGCGGGCCCCCGAGGCGGAGATCCACCTCGGCTGGTTCCGGGCCAACGGCTTCCCCGAGGTCCACGAGCCGTCCCACGTCAACGAGGGCGAGGGCGACTTCGCCGTCACCGCCACCTACATCCTCGCGGGCCGGGGCTTCCGCTCCAGCCCGCTCTCGCACGACGAGGCCCAGGAGTTCTTCGGCCGTCCGGTCATCGGCCTCGACCTGGTGGACCCGCGCTACTACCACCTCGACACGGCGCTGTCCGTCCTCGACGGCGACGAGGTCATGTACTACCCGCCCGCGTTCTCCGCCGGGAGCCAGGCCGTGCTCAGGCGGCTCTTCCCGGACGCGCTGATCGCCGACGGCCAGGACGCGGCGGCCCTCGGGCTCAACGCCGTCTCGGACGGCCTGCACGTCCTGCTCCCGCAGGCGGCGACCGGACTGCTGAGGCCCTTGCGCGACCGGGGGTTCGAGCCGGTGCCGATGGATCTGGGCGAGCTGCTCAAGGGCGGCGGCAGCGTGAAGTGCTGCACCCAGGAGCTACGGCCCTGACGCGCGCAGGCACCGGCCCCGGCACCGGTGGCGCTAGCCCTCGGTGGCGCTAGCCCTCGGTGGCGCTAGCCCTCGGTGGCGGGGGGCCAGGCCTGACCCCAGTCGGCGTCCCGCGCCGCCTTGTAGAGGTCCCCGTGGCGCTTGGTCACGTTGACCCGGGTCAGGCCCGGCGCGTCACCGTCCTGCGGGCCGCACAGTTCCAGCAGGACGAGCCCCTTCCTGATCTGCGGCCTGCGCGTGATCCGGGAGGCTGCCGGCTCGACCGGGAAGCGCGTCGCCGCGACGTAGCTGAACTTCTCGTCCTCGTACGGGAGCGAGCCGCCCTTGACCTTCCGGTGCAGGGAGGAGCGGCTGACCCGCGCCGAGAAGTGGCACCAGTCCTGCCCGACCTCGATCGGGCAGGTCCCGTCGTGCGGGCACGGGGCCGCGACCCGCAGCCCGGCCTCGATCAGCTGGTCGCGGGCCTCGCGGATGCGCAGGTAGCCCTCCGGGGTGCCCGGCTCGATCAGGACCACGGCCTGCCCGGCGCGGGCCGCCTCGGCGACGACCGCCCGGCGGGCCTCCGGCGTCAGCTCGCCCAGCACGTACGAGACCGTCACCAGGTCCGCCTCCGGGAGCTTCAGTCCCGCTCCGATGACGGCCCGCCGCCAGTCGGCGCCGCGCAGCGCCGGGGAGCCGGAGGCCGCCGCCAGTTCACGGCCGAGGGCCAGCGCCGGCTCCGCCCAGTCCAGTACCTCGGTGGTCCGCGGCCCGTCCCAGGTGGCGTCCACGGCCCAGGTCGCCGCTCCCGTGCCACCGCCCACGTCCACGTGCGAGCCCGGGGCCCACTGCGGGGCCGCTTCGGCGAGGGCGTCCAGGGCGGCCCGTACGGCCTCGAAGGTGGCCGGCATCCGGTACGCCGCGTACGCCGCCACATCCGAGCGGTCCCGCAGCACGGGGGCGTTGGTCGGGGTCTGCCCGCGGTAGTTGGCGATCAGCCGCTCGACGGCGGCCGTGGCCTGCTTCGGCGGGAGCCCGTCGAGCAGTCCGCCGAGCGCGCTGCGCAGCGTTGCGGCGGTGGTGGTGGAGGCGGAGGCGGCGGAGTCGTTCACCTCCGAAGTTTACGGCTCCCGCGGGTCACCCGGACCGCTCGGCGGACGGCTGGGCGGCGGCCGGCCGGGCGGCCGCCGGCTCCCGGTTCTGCCACGGCCGGCACATGCCGAGGAAGCAGGCCGCCGACAGCAGCGCGCACGCCACCTGGACCACGGCCATCGGTACCGCCGTGTCCTCGCCCGCGATCCCGACCAGCGGCGAGGCGACGGCCCCGACGAGGAAGGAGGAGGTGCCGAGCAGCGCGGAGGCCGACCCGGCCGCGTGCGGGGTGCGCATCAGGGCCAGTGCGTTGGTGTTCGGCAGGACCACGCCCATCGCCGACATCAGCACGAACAGCCCGGCGGCGATCGGCACGAGCCCGACCTCGCCGAACGCCCCGGCCGACATCAGCAGCAGCGCCGTCGAGGCGGCCATGATCAGTCCGAGGCCGACGGCCAGCACCTTGTCCATGCTGACGCGGCCGACCAGCAGCTTGCCGTTGACCTGGCCGGCGGCGATCAGGCCGATGGAGTTGAGGCCGAACAGCAGGCTGAAGGCCTGCGGCGAAGCCCCGTAGATCTCCTGCACCACGAACGGCGAGGCCGCGATGTACGCGAAGAGCGCGGCGAAGGCGAAGCCGCCCGCCAGGGTGTACCCGGCGAAGACCCGGTCGCCGAGGAGGCCGCGCATGGTCCGCAGTGCGGCGCCCACGCCACCGGTCTGCCGGCGCTCGGGCGGCAGGGTCTCGCCCAGGCAGCGCCAGGTGACCAGGGTGAGCACGGTGCCGACGGCGGTGAGCACGACGAAGACCCCGCGCCAGTCGGCGAAGCGCAGCACCTGGCCGCCGATGAGCGGGGCGATGATCGGGGCGGTGCCGGATATCAGCATCAGGGTGGAGAAGAACCTGGCCATCTCGACCCCGTCGTACAGGTCGCGTACGACGGCCCGCGCGATGACGATCGCCGCCGCGCCGGCCAGCCCCTGGAGCAGGCGGAAGCCGATCAGGAGCTCGGCGCTGGGGGCGAGGGCGCAGATCGCGGTGGCGAGGACGTAGACGACCATGCCGGCGAGCAGGGGCCTGCGGCGGCCCCACTTGTCGCTCATCGGGCCGATGACGAGCTGGCCCAGCGCCATGCCGGCGAGGCAGGCGGTGAGAGTGAGCTGGACGGTCGCGGCGGGGCTGTTCAGGGCGTTGGTGACCTCCGGCAGCGCCGGGAGGTACATGTCCATGGACAGCGGGGGCAGGGCGCTGAGACCGCCCAGGATGAAGGTGACGAGCAGTCCCGTACGGCGGGCTGCCGTCAGGGGTGCGGCGGGTGTGGTGGTGGAGGGCGTCGCGGGCGACGGTTCCGAGGGGGCCGTCGCGGGGCCTCTCTCCGACATACGGAACTCCAGTCCTTTTATCGTTTCCTCACACCCCCGACCGACCCATGCTCTCAGCAATTGGAACGTCCCGGGGCCGGTGCCCGCTGTGACGTAACCTGCGGCCCCATGAACGAAAGTGGGAAGAAGATCGCCGTGGTGACCGGCGCCGGATCCGGGATCGGCCGCTCCGTGGCCCTGACCCTGGCCGCCGCCGGATGGGCGGTGGCCGCCGCCGGCCGCCGCACCGAACCGCTGGAGGAGACGGCCAGGGTGGCCGGCGACGGCGCGGACGTGCTGTGCGTACGGGCCGACGTCAGCGACCCCGCCGACGTGGCCGCGCTGTTCGAGGCCGTACGCGAGCGGTACGGGCGCCTCGACCTGCTCTTCAACAACGCGGGCACCTTCGGGCCGGGCGGCGTCCCGCTGGAGGACATCACCTACGAGGCCTGGCGCTCGGTGGTCGACGTCAACCTCACCGGGGCCTTCCTGTGCGCCCAGGCGGCCTTCCGCCAGATGAAGGCGCAGGACCCGCAGGGCGGCCGCATCATCAACAACGGTTCCATCTCCGCCCACGTGCCGCGGCCGAACTCGATCGCCTACACCGCGACCAAGCACGCCATGACCGGCCTGACGAAATCCCTGTCGCTGGACGGGCGGCCGCACCGGATCGCGTGCGGGCAGATCGACATCGGCAACGCGGCCACCGAGATGACCGAGCGGATGCAGACCGGGATCATGCAGGCCAACGGGCAGCTGGCGGTGGAGCCGGTGATGGACGCGGCCGACGTGGCGCGCACCGTGCTGCACATGGCGGAGCTCCCCCTGGAGGCGAACGTGCAGTTCGCGACGGTGATGGCCACGGCGATGCCGTACATCGGGCGCGGCTGAATCCCGACCGTGGAATACCGCGGCCGGGTGGGGAATGCCGGGCCGGAGCGGGAAGTTGAGGCGATCATGACCGAGACTGCCGTGACACCCGAGGTCCTGCGCTACACCGCCTTCTCCGCCGACCCGGCGGGCGGCAACCCCGCCGGGGTCGTGCTCGACGCGACCGGGCTCGACGACGCCCGGATGCTGGAGATCGCGGCCGGCCTGGGCTACAGCGAGACCGCCTTCCTCACCGCCCCGCCGCAGTCCCTCGGCGGCGAGCCCGGCCGGGCCTTCACCGTGCGCTACTTCAGCCCGAAGGCCGAGGTCCCGTTCTGCGGGCACGCCACCGTGGCCACCGCCGTGGCGCTGGGCGAGCGGATCGGCCCCGGCGAGCTGCTCTTCGCGACCCGGGCCGGGACCGTGCCCGTCTCGGTGACCGGCTCGGCGACCGGCTCGGCGACCGGCTCGCAGGGCGAAGGCGCGGGCGGCCTGCGGGCCACGCTGACCAGCGTCGAACCCCACGTGGAGGAGATCTCGGAGGCCGACCTCGCCGAGGCGCTGGCCGCGCTGGACTGGCCCGCGGCGGACCTGGACCCGCGGATCCCGCCCCGGATCGCCTACGCCGGCGCCCGCCACCTCGTGCTCGGCGCCGCCACCCGGGCCCGGCTCGCGGACCTCGCGTACGACTTCGCCCGGCTGGAGGCGCTGATGCGGCGCCTGGACCTGACCACCGTCCAGCTGGTGCACCGGGCGGGCCCGGCGGTGTTCCACGTACGGGACCCCTTCCCCGTCGGCGGCGTCGTCGAGGACCCCGCCACGGGAGCCGCCGCGGCCGCGTTCGGGGCGTACGCCCGCGAGCTCGGCCTGGTCCCGGCCGACGCGGACCTCACCCTCCACCAGGGCGAGGACATGGGCCGCCCCGGTGTCCTGACGGTGCAGCTGCGGGCGGGCGAGCCCCGGGTCCGGGTGGGCGGCGCCGGGGTACGGATCCCGTGACCCCCGGCCCGACGATCGAGACGTACGGGGCCGACGCCCTGCCCGCCGCACTCGCCGCCCAGGTCGCCGCCCTGGAGGCGCACGCCTGGCCCGGGTCGCGGGCCGGCCACGACCCGGCGCTCGCACCCCGGACGATGGTGCTGCTGGACGGGTCCGGGGCGGTCGCCGCCTCGCTGGCGCTGCTGTACAAGCCGGTGCCGCTCGCGGGCCGGACCTACCGCGCGGCCGGGCTCAGCTCGGTGGTGACCCGGGCCTCCGCGCGCGGCCGGGGCTACGGCGGGCGGCTGGTGGCGGCGGCCCGCGCGGCGCTCGCCGCCGACCCGGCCGTGGACGTGGCGCTGTTCAGCTGCGACCGGGAGCTCACCCCGTTCTACGAGGCGGCCGGCTTCCGCGTCCTTGCGGGCGCGGTCCTGGTCGGCGGGACCCCGCAGGACCCGCTCGCCACGGACGCTCCGGGCTTCGACAAGAACGTCCTGGCGGCCTTCTTCACCGCCGACCCGGCCGCGGACCGCGCCGCCTTCACGGGCGTTCGCATCCCGCTCCACCCGGGCGCGGTCGACCGCCTCTGGTGACCCTGCCGGGGGACGGCCCGTCGGGTGACGGCCCCGTCGGGTGACGGCCCCGTCAGTGGATCTGCGTCACGACCACGTCGAGGGACCAGGCCTTCGCCGCCTTGGCGGGGGCCTGCGCCTCCACCGTGAAGCCCAGGTCCCGCAGGGCCGTGACCAGCTCCGCCGGGGATCCGGGCCGCGCGCCCGCCAGCAGCAGGTCGCGTACCAGCACGCCCTTGGTGTGCTTGTTGAAGTGGCTGACCACCGACCGCTTCTCCACCCCGTCCACGATCTGCGAGTGCAGCACCCGCACCGTGGCCGTCCGGCCGGCCGTCTCCCCCTTCGGCTTCCACGCCGAGGCGTACGCCGAGGAGCGCAGGTCCAGGACCAGGTCCTCCCCCGCCGCCTCGGGCATCACCGAGGCCATCGGCTCGCGCCAGTACGCGTTCAGCGCGCCCAGCCCCGGCAGCTTCACACCCATCGAGCAGCGGTAGGAGGGGATGCGGTCCGTGACCTTCACCGCGCCCCACAGCCCGGAGAAGACCAGGAGGGACTCCTCCGCGAGGGCGCGCGCCGCCGCCGGCAGGGTGGCCAGGCCCAGCGCGTCGTACAGCACGCCGGTGTAGATCTCCCCCGCCGGGCGGGCGGCGGCGCCGCGCAGCTCCGCGTTCTTGGCGACCTCGCCCCGCAGCCCCTCGCTCAGGCCCAGCACCTCACGGGCCTTCGTCTCGTCCCCCGCGCACAGGTCGACCAGTTCCTCCAGTACGGCCGCGCGCGCGGCGGCCAGTCCCGGCAGCGACAGCGTCTGCGGCTCCAGGGGTACGCCGGGCCCGCCGGCGGCCTTTCCCTCGGACGGCGGCAGCAGCACGAGCACGGTGGTTCTCCTTCGGTACGACGCGGCGCAGGGGGTGCGGCCCCCGGCCCAGGGTAAGGCTCTCGCCGCGCCGCCCCGGCCCCACCGCCATAGGCTCGGTCCATGCCACGCCGTCACATGAGCATGACCGGCGCAGACGGGGCTGCCCTGCGGGCCGCGCTGCGTGAACTGCGGACGAAGCTGGAGGTGCCGCAGGAGTTCCCGGCCGCGGCGCTCGCGGAGGCCGAGCGCGCGGTGGCCGATCCGCGCCTCCCGGACCTCGACGCCACCGACGTCCCCCTCTTCACGATCGACCCGCCGGCCTCCCGGGACCTGGACCAGGCCATGCACCTGGCGAAGCGGCCCGGCGGCGGCTACCGCGTGCACTACGCCATCGCCGACGTCGCCGCCTTCGTGACCCCCGGCGGCGCCCTCGACGCCGAGGCCCACCGGCGGATCAGCACCCTCTACTTCCCCGACGCGAGGGTCCCGCTGCACCCGGCCGTGCTCTCGGAGGGCGCGGCCAGCCTGCTGCCCGACCAGACCTGCCCGGCCCTGCTGTGGCGGCTCGACCTGGACTCCGACGGCCGGGTGGAGACCACCGACGTACGCAGGGCCCTGGTCCGCAGCCGGGCCAAGTTCGACTACGAGGGCGTCCAGAAGGCCATCGACACCGGCACGGCGCAGGAGGCGCTGGCCCTCCTGAAGGACGTCGGCCGGCTGCGCGAGGCCCTGGAGCAGGAGCGCGGCGGCATCTCGCTGAACGTGCCCGAGCAGGAGATCGTCGAGCACGGCGGCTCGTACTCCCTGGCCTACCGCGCCCCGCTCCCGGCGGACGGCTGGAACGCGCAGATCTCCCTGATGACGGGCATGGCGGCCGCCGAGCTGATGCTCGCCGCCGGCACCGGCATCCTGCGGACCCTGCCCAGCGCCCCCGACGGGGCGGTCGGCCGGCTGCGGCGGGCCGCGAAGGCCCTGCGGATCGACTGGCCGCACCACGTCCCGTACTCCGAGCTCGTCCGCTCCCTCGACCCGCACCTGCCGGCCCACGCGGCGTTCCTCCAGGAGTGCACGGCCCTGCTGCGCGGCGCCGGGTACACCGCCTTCAGCGGCGGGGAGACACCCGACCCGGTCCTGCACGCGGCGGTGGCCGCCCCGTACGCCCACTGCACCGCGCCGCTGCGCCGGCTCGTCGACCGGTACGCGGGCGAGCTGTGCGTGGCGGCGGTCGCGGGCGCCGAGCCGCCGCAGTGGGCGGTGGACGCGCTGGACGCGCTGCCGCGGGAGATGGCGGACGGCGGACGGCGGGCCAACACGGTGGAGCGGGAGTGCGTGGACCTGGTGGAGGCGGCGCTGCTCAAGGACCGCGTCGGGGAGACCTTCGAGGGCACCGTGATCGACGTCAAGGAGCACGAGCCGCTGGTCGGCACGGTCCACCTGGAGGAGCCCGCGGTCGTCGGCCGCATCGAGTCCGCCTCGGAACTGCCGCTGGGCGACCGGATCAGGGTCCGGCTCACGCAGGCCGACCCGGGGACCTCGAAGATCCTTTTTGCCCCGGCCTGACCGGTCCGGCCCTCCCCCGCCTCCCGACGGCCCCGGCGCCACAGCTCTGGCACGACGGCCCCGGGCCTGTCATCATCTGCGCACCGCGCGGTCCGAGGGGCCGCTGGCAACGGCAGGGGGAGGGCCCGGGGATGGGGTCCGTCGACGTGCACGGGCCGCCCCCGGCGGGGTTGCGCGGGGCGCGCCGCCGGCCGGCCGCCGCGCTGCGGCCGCTCATCGTCAACTACACCGGATTCGAAACGGAGTTCACCGCCCCGCGCCGCCGGCTGGAGCTGCCCACCGGGTTCGTGACCCTGGTCTTCACCTTCACGGAGGGGTTGTGGGTGACCCGTACGGAGGGGCTCGCGACGACCCGGCTGCGACCCGCCTCCCGGGCCATGATCAGCGGCCCGCGCACGGTGCCGGCGATCGGGGTCCACTCGGGCGCGGTGCGCGGCCTGGAGGTGAACATGAGCCCCCTCGGCGCCTACCGGCTGTTCGGCATCCCGATGGCGCACTTCGAGGACGCGCACGTGGACCTGCTCGACGTGCTCGGCCCCTCGGGCAGGCACCTGGCCGACCGCTTGCAGTCGCTCCCCTCGTGGCCGGAGCGCTTCGCCCTGCTCGACGAGGTGTTCTGCGGGCGGTTGGAGCGCGGTCCCGCCGCCGCGCCGGAGGTGCGCGGGGCGCTCGCCCTGCTGTGGGCCGACAGCGGGTCGCTGGCCCGGGCGACCGCCGAGACCGGGTGGAGCGCGCGCAATCTGCGGGCGCGCTTCCGGGAGCAGGTGGGCCTGTCCCCCAAGGGCATGGCGCGGGTGTTCCGGCTCCAGCACGCCCTGCGGCTGCTGTCGGCGGGGATGGCGGGGGCTCAGGTGGCGGCCGCCTGCGGCTTCCACGACCAGGCGCACCTGAGCCGGGAGGTGAAGGCCATGACGGGGCTGCCCCCGTCGGGCTTCGTCAGGCTGCGCGGCGGCCTGCCCCCGGGTTCGCCCCTGGACCGGCTCCCGGGCCGGATCACCAGCGTGATGCTGTCGGGCTGAGCCCGGGCCGAGCGGGCCCGGCCCGGCCGGAGTGCCGTTTTTGACAAGACAGGGCCGGTCGGGCTTGCCACGCTCGGCGTACGACTCCTCCTCCCCCCGGAGAGTCCCCACGCACTGCGGCAGCCCGTCACGGGGGTGCGGGTTGCCGCAGTGCGGCCACCAGCGCACGGGGGTCGTCGGCGTGGAAGCGGATCGTGCGGGCCTCGGCCCGGGCCCCGAGCGGGCGGGTGAAGCCGAGCGGCCGGGACAGTTCCAGGGTGACGGTGGTCTGGCTGCCGACGATCAGGTCGAGCACACCGTCCCCGGACACGGTCACCAGCCGGCCCTCGGGGTAGCGGCGGTCCACCCGGACCGAGGCCACCGCGTCCGGCGGGACCATCAGGTCGAAGAGCGCGCCGTAGCGGATGCGCAGCGAACCGTCGGGGCGGACCACGTGCGGCCGGGTGACGCAGGCCGCGTGCATCGCGAGCACGAGCGCGACCCCGTACAGGTCGAGGACCAGCACCATCCGGTGGACGGCCGGCCAGGGGATGAGGAAGCCCAGCGCGACGGTCTCGATCACCGACACGAAGGCCATCGCGTACATCATGGCCGTCTGCGGTCCGGTGTACGCGGCGGCGAGGTCGCCGGGGCGCACCCCGTGCGGCGGCCGGCGCAGCACCCACCGGCCGAGTGCGGCGCCGGCCCGCAGCTCGTGCAGGACGAGGCGCCGGACCGGCGCCGGTACGACGGCCCGGACCGCCCCCAGCAGGGCCGCCCGGGGAGCCTCGCCGCGGGCGCGCCGCCCGGCGTACAGGCCGCGCAGTACCGCGGCCTCCAGGACGAGGACCCCGAGCACGAGCGCCTCGGCGACGGCGAGGAGCCACCCGGGCGGCCGCACCCCGGACGCGAGGCAGAGGACGAGGGCCAGTTCGCCGGGTATGACGGCGGCCGCCGCCAGCCGCGCGGCGCGCAGACCCCGTACCCGTGGCGCCCCGTTGCCGCTACTGCTCCCGCTCCCGTTCCCGCTCATCCCCGGCCCCTCTCCATGAACGCCTCCATCACCCGGCGTACGACTTCCGCCTGCGCGGGGGCGTATTCGGCGAGCAGCGCCTCCTTGAACCCGGCCACGACCGGCCTGCCGTCGGTCTCGATCAGCTCGAACACCTCGTCGGGGACGGCCGCCACCAGCGCGGCGGCGAGCGGCACGATCCGCGGGTCGTCGGCGGGGGCGTCGGCCAGCTCGTCCAGCCGCTCGTAGAGCCCGAGCACGCCCGGATCGGCGGCGAGTTGCCCCAGCGCGGCGTAGACCCCCTCGCCGATCGTGCCCGAGGCGTCGAGCAGCGTCAGGTGCTCACGGTCCTTGGCTGCGGCCGGTGAATCCGTCGGCGGGGCCTTCGCCAGCAGTGCGGCGAGCTGCGGCGAGAGCGGCTCGCCCTCCCCGGGCGGCGCGCCCCGCAGCACCGCGAGGCGGCTGCGGCGCTCGTGGAGCTCGGCCTCCTGCCGCGCGAGGTCGGCGTCGAGCTCTTCGAGTACGTCGGCCAGCTCGCGCCCCGCGTCGTCCGCGAGCACGTCGCGCACCTCGTCGAGGCTCAGCCCGAGCTCGGTCAGCCGGCGCACGCGGGCGAGCAGGACGGCGTCGCGCACGCTGTAGGCGCGATAGCCGTTGGGGCGCCGCTCCGGCTCCGGGAGCAGGCCGACATGGTGGTAGTGCCGGATCGCCCGGGTGGTGACCCCGACGAGCGCGGCGATCTCTCCGATCCGCATGGGGCCAGTAGAAACCCTGCCGCTGCGTCAAGGTCAAGCGCCAACACGTTGCAGGTAGCATGGTCGGCACGACAGACGAGTCGGCCGGGCGGCCGCGTCGGGATCCCCGGATCCCGCCGAGGAACGTCCGGGCTCCACAGGGCAGGGTGGTGGGTAACGCCCACCCGGGGTGACCCGCGGGACAGTGCCACAGAAAACAGACCGCCGGGGGCTTCGGTCCCCGGTAAGGGTGAAACGGTGGTGTAAGAGACCACCAGCGCCTGAGGTGACTCAGGCGGCTAGGTAAACCCCACCTGGAGCAAGGTCAAGAGGATCCGTCCCCGGACGGGTCTGCGCGAACGCTTGAGGGCTGCCCGCCCGATGTTCGCGGGTAGACCGCACGAGACCGGCGGCAACGCCGGTCCTAGATGGATGGCCGTCTCCCCGGCGACCGCGAGGTCTCCGGGCGACAGAACCCGGCGTACAGGCCGGCTCGTCTGCCGTCACACACGCAGAAGGACCCCCGCCCGATGGGCGGGGGTCCTTCCGTTTCTTGCCCACGGCGCCTCAGCGCAGGTGCGAGGTGTCGTTCAGCAGCCGGACCGAGGCGTTGCCGTCGGCGTAGTAGGCCACCGCCGACAGCGAGGCCGCCGACAGCTCCATGCGGAACAGCGCCTCCGGCGGCGCCCCCAGCGCGAGGCGCACCAGGACCTTGACCGGGGTCACGTGCGTGACCAGCAGCACCGTGCGGCCCGCGTACTGGGCCAGCAGCCGGTCCCGGGTCGCCGAGATGCGGCGGGTGGCGGCCATGAAGCTCTCGCCGCCGCCCGTCGGGGCCGCCTTCGGGGAGTCCAGCCATGCCTGGAGGTCGTCGGGGAAGCGTTCGCGCGCCTCCGCGAAGGTGAGCCCCTCCCAGGCGCCGAAGTCCACCTCGCGCAGGCCCTCTTCGACCACCACCTCCAGTCCGAGGCGGTCGGCCACGGCCTGGGCGGTCTCCCGGCAGCGGCGCAGCGGGGAGCTGACGACGGCCTGTACGGTGCCCCGCGCGGCCAGTGCCCCGGCGACGGCGGCGGCCTGGCGGCGGCCGGCCGGGGACAGCTCCGGGTCGGTGCCGCCGCTGCCGGAGAAGCGCTTCTGCGGGGTGAGCGCGGTCTCGCCGTGCCGCAGCAGCACGAAGGTGGCGGGGGTACCCATGTCGGGGCCCCAGCCGTTCGCGGCGGCCGGCGCGGGCTGCGCACCGGTCTGACCGGGCACGCGCGCCTCGGCCTCGGCGAACAGCGCACCGGCGCCGCCCGCTTCGGCGGCCGGGGCCTCGGCCGCGCCGGTCCTCGTAGCACCGCCGGAGGCGGAGGCCAGGGCCGCCCGTACGGCCGCGGCACCCTTCGCCGCATCGCCCGGAGGCCCGGCCAGGGCCCTCGCCGCCGAGGAGTCCAGCGCGGCCGACGAGGCCGACGGCTCCCACTGCTTGCCGCGCTTGCCCGCGTCCATGGCCTCGTTGGCGAGCCGGTCCGCGTGCTTGTTCTTCTCGCGCGGGATCCACTCGTACTTCACCTGCGAGCGCGGCAGGATCGTCGCCGCCTCCGCCGCGAGCGGCTTCATGTCCGGGTGCTTGATCTTCCAGCGGCCCGACATCTGCTCGACGACGAGCTTGGAGTCCATGCGGACGAGGACCACCGCGTCGGGGGACAGCTCGCGGGCGGCCTTCAGCCCGGCGATGAGCCCCTTGTACTCGGCGACGTTGTTCGTCGCCACGCCGATGTACTCGGCGCGCTCGGCCAGCGTCTCCCCCGTCACCGGGTCGAGGACCACCGAGCCGTAGCCGGCGGGCCCCGGGTTGCCCCGGGAGCCCCCGTCGGCCTCGACGACAAACTGCGGCATCAGATGCCCGAGTCGGCCGTACGGACCAGGATGCGGCCGCAGCTCTCGTGGCGGACGACCTGGTCGCGGGCGGCGGCCTTGATCTCGTTGACCTCGGCGAGGTCGAGCTCCAGGCGGCAGCCCTCGCAGCGGCGCTGGTACAGGCGCGCGGCGCCGACGCCGCCCTGCTTGACGCGGATCTTCTCGTACAGGGCGATCAGCGCGGCCGGCATGGACGCGACGATGACCTCGCGGTCCTTGGCGATGCCCGCGACCTCGGCGTCGATCTCACCGGTGGCGGCGTCGCGGCGCGCGGTGGCGTCCGCCAGCTTGGCCTCCAGGGCGGCGACGCGCTCGGTGATGCCGGTGACCCGCTCCTGCGCGGCCTCCAGGCGCTCCATGACCTCCAGGACCACGTCCTCCAGGTCGCCCTGCCGCTTGGCCAGGGAGACGACCTCGCTCTGCAGGTTCGCCAGGTCCCGGGCGGAGACGCCCGTGCCGGAGTCCAGGCGCGCCTGGTCGCGGGCGGCGCGCTGGCGCACCTGGTCCACGTCCTGCTCCGCCTTGGTCTGCTCGCGGGCGGCGTCGCTCGCCTGCGTCTGGGCGGCGACGAGCAGGTCGCGCTGCTGGCTGAGGTCCTTGGTCAGCGAGTCGACCTCGGCGTGCTCGGGCAGCGACTTGTGCTTGTGGGCGAGCTGAGACAGCCGCACGTCCAGGGCCTGGACGTCGAGAAGTCGGATCTGGTCGGCGGGCTCGGCGTTCAGTTGGGGGCTCCTGAGATAGAAGAGGGAGATGAGGAAACGTCGGACGGCGCGTGGGCCGTCCACGGGTCGGTGACCGTGCGCGAGACGTGGGTGCGAAGACCCCAGCCGTGGCGCTCGGAGATCGCGTCGAGCTGCGCGGCGGCCTGCTCGCACCAGGGCCATTCGGTGGCCCAGTGGGCGGCGTCGACGAGGGCGAGCGGGCTCTGCTCGCGGGCCTCGGACACCGGGTGGTGGCGCAGGTCGGCGGTGAGGAAGGCGTCCACGCCGGCGGCGCGGACCTGCGCGAAGAGGCTGTCGCCGGAGCCGCCGCTGACGGCGACGGTACGGATGAGCGCGTCCGGGTCGCCGGCCGCGCGGATGCCCTGCGCGGTGCGCGGGAGCCGGGCGGCGGCGCGGGCGGCGAACTCGCGCAGGGTCTCGGGGTGGTCCAGCTCGCAGATCCGGCCGAGGCCGCGGCGGCCCTCGGGGTCGGTGGGATCGGGCACGAGGGGGCCGGTGATGCGCAGGTCCAGGGCGCCGGCGAGGGCGTCGGAGACCCCGGGGTCGGCGGTGTCGGCGTTGGTGTGGGCGACGTGCAGCGCGATGTCGTTCTTGATCAGCGTGTGCACGACGCGGCCCTTGAAGGTGCCGGCCTCGACGGTGGTGGTGCCGCGCAGGTAGAGGGGGTGGTGGGTGACGACCAGGTCAGCGCCCAGCTTCACGGCTTCGTCGACGATGTCCTGCACGGGGTCCACCGCGAACAGCACCCGGGAGACCTCGGCGTCGGGGTCGCCGCAGACGGTGCCGACGGCGTCCCACTGCTCGGCCCGCGAGGGGGGCCAGAGAGCGTCCAGCGCGGCGATGACTTCAGAGAGACGGGGCACGGGCCAAGGCTACCGTCCGTGGCGACCGCCCGGCCGTTCCCCCTTTGGAGGACCGGCCGGACGGTCGGGCGGGCCGGCTTGCGTGTGCCGGGCGGGGACGTTACTTCACGAGGAAGCCGCGCAGGTCGTCCAGGACCTTGTCGGCGGCGGTCACGCCGAGGCCCAGGTACCAGGTCTCGTCCGGAACGTCCTTGGCCTGGCCCTTCTTCACGGCCTCCAGTCCCTTCCACAGCGGGTTGCCCTCGGCGGAGTCGCGCTTGGTCTTGTCCTGGGCGCCGTAGACGCCGGTGAAGATCCAGTCGGCCGCGGCCTCGTCCATGCGCTCGGGGCTGATCTCGACCGCGAGGTCCTCGGCCTGCTGGTTCTGCGGGCGGGGGATGCCGGAGTCCTTCAGGATCGTGCCGATGAAGGAGGCGCCCGCGTACAGGCGGGTCTTGCCCGGCATGTAGCGCAGCATCGTGACGGTCGGCTTCTTCTCGCCGAGGTCGTCGCCGAGCTTCTTCGCCTTGGCCTGGTAGGCGTCGAGCTTGGCCTTGGCCTCGGCGGTCTTGTCGAGCGCGGCCGCGTTGAGGAGGTAGTTCTCCTTCCAGGGGAAGCCCGGGCGGATGGAGAACACGGTCGGGGCGATCTTGGAGAGCGCGTCGTACTTGTCGGCGGAGCGGAGCTGGCTGCCCAGGATCAGGTCGGGCTTGAGCGCGTTGATCGCTTCGAGGTTGAGGTTGTTGATGGTGCCGACGGACTTGGGCTCGCCCGCGTCCTTCTTGAGGTAGGCGGGGATGCCGTCGTCGCCCTCGGTGGGCGCGTAGCCGACGGGCTGCATGCCGAGGGAGACAACGTTGTCCAGTTCACCGACGTCCAGGACGACGACGCGCTTGGGCGCGGCCTTGAGCTCCGTGCTGCCCATCGCGTGGGTGACGGTGCGCGGGAACTGGCCGGCCGCGGAGGTGGTCCCGAAGGCCGCCGTCTTCTTCGCCGCCTCCGAGAAGTCCTTGCCGCCCTGGGCGACGGCCTTCTTCTCGCCGCCCGCGGCCGGGGCGTCCTTGCCCGCCTTGTCGTCCTTGCCGCCGCAGGCGGCGAGGGCGAGCGCGGCGGCGGTGGCGAGGGCGACGGCTGCGGCTGAGCGGCGTCGGAGGGACATGGGAGAACTCCTGGGATCGGGGGCGACACGGCAGTTAGGCAAGCCTAACCAGCTCCTCACCCTAAACGCCCCGATATCGCACAGCACAATCGTCAGCACGGCCATGGGGGAATCACCGCCCGGCCACCCGTATGTGTGAAGCATGAGCAGTCGTGTTGTTCGGCAGGAAGTGCGAAAACTAGCTTCCTTAACCGGAGGTGACGCGCAGATGACTGTCTGTGCCATCGAGATCACGACGACGGCCCCCTTCACCATCGCCGCGGACGGCTCGTACGCCGCTCGGCTCGCCGGGGACGGTGAGGCGCGCTACCCGGAGCGGTGGACGCTGACCGGCCCCGAGCCGTACGCCGTACCGCTGCCGCTCGCACAGCCCGAGGAGGCGGACAGCGAGGTGCTGCCGCTCGCCGACGGGCGGGTGCTGATCCACCGGCGGGTGGCGGACCGGCACGCCTTCGCGCTCCTGTACCCGACGGGCGGGGCCGCGGCGGGCCCGCGGACCGGGCAGTTGGAGCTGGGCGCGGTCGTGCCCGAGGGGGAAGACGTACGGGTCACCCTGCTGCCCCCGTCCCCCGACGGCTGCGGGGCCTTCGCCCTGGCCGCGGGCGAGTCCGGGACCACCGTGTGGCAGGTGGCCGGCACCCCGTTCGGGCCCGAGCCGGTGGCCCGGATCCCCGGACGCTGCTCCGGCGGGGTCTGGCTGGACCGCACGGGCCGGATACTGGCGCTGGACCGCGAGCTGGACGGGGTCGTCAAGGCCGTCGCCGTGGACCTGGGCCGCGGCGGCGAGGTCTCCCCGCTGCTCCAGATCGCGGAGGGCAGCGCCGACCGGCTGCTGCTGGCCGACCCCGACAGCGGGCTGCTGCTGATCCGCTCCGACGCCCCGGGCGAACAGCGCCTGGGCTGGGGGGTGCTGGGCAGTGCCCGGCCGGTGCGGTTCCCGGAGTGCCTGCGCGCCGACGGGGCCACGGCCGTGCCGTTCGCGGTGCAGCCGGGGCAGGCCCTGATGCCGGAGAGCTGCGGGGTCGCGCTGCGGCTGGACGACGGCGGACTCGCCCTGTGGCGCCCCGCCGACCGGCACGTGTTCCGGCTCGGCGGGCCCGTCGGCTGGCTCGGCGGGACGGGGCTGTGGAGCGCGGAGGGCCGGCTGCACCTCCCGTACGCGACGGCCGAAGTGCCGTGCGGGATCCTCGGGATGAGCCTGCCGGTGGCCCCGCCGCCGCCGATCCGGCTGGAGCCGGTCCCGGCCGCCGCGGCGAGGCCCGTCCCCCTGCAACAGGCCCCGCTGCGCTGAGCCCCGGCCGCGGTCCCGGCCGCGGTCAGCCGTGCTTGAGGCCCAGCACTTCCGCGGCGGCGAAGGTCTCGTTCGCCGGGCGGGACTCGTAGTGCGGGGTGAGGACCTCGTCCAGCTCCTCGTAGGAGAAGGCCTCCTTGGTGGTGTCGAACTTCGCCGCCACCTTCGGGCGCTCCATCACGACGACGATGCCGCCGTGCACGACGAACAGCTGCCCGTTCGCCCTGGCCGAGGCGGGCGAGGCCAGGTAGCCGACGAGCGGGGCGACGTGCTCGGGGGCGAGGGCGTCGAGCTTGCCCTCCTCCGGGACCTGGAAGCCCGCGAAGACGTCCTCCGTCATACGGGTCCGGGCGCGCGGGCAGATGGCGTTGGCCGTGACCCCGTACTTGGCCAGGGCCAGGGCGGTCGAGGTGGTCAGACCCACGATCCCGCCCTTGGCCGCGGCGTAGTTCGGCTGCCCGGCGGAGCCGCCGAGGAAGGCCTCGGAGGAGGTGTTGACGATCCGGCCGTAGACCGGGCCGCCGGCCGCCTTCGACCGCTCCCGCCAGTGCACGGAGGCGAAGTGCGTGGTGTTGAAGTGGCCCTTGAGGTGGACCCGGATGACCGAGTCCCACTCCGCCTCCGACATCGAGAAGACCATCCGGTCGCGCAGGATGCCCGCGTTGTTGACCAGGATGTCGAGCTTGCCGAAGCTGCCGACCGCCAGCTCGACCAGCCCGCGCGCCTGCTCGAAGTCGGCCACGTCGCCGAGGTGCGCCACCGCCTGCCCGCCCGCGGCCCGGATCTCGGCGGCGACCTCCTCCGCCGGGGCGGCCGAGGCCTCCCCGGAGCCGTCGCGCCCGCTCTGTCCGAAGTCGTTGACGACCACGCTCGCGCCGAGCCGGGCGAGTTCGATCGCCTCCGCCCGGCCGAGACCGCGGCCGGCGCCCGTGACGATGGCGGAGAGTCCCTCAAGTGGCAGTGACATCCGTACGGTTCCTCTCGAAACAGGTCAGAGTTCGATGCAGGTGCGCAGGGCGACGCCGGTGCGCATCTGGTCGAGGGCGTCGTTTATCTCGCCGAGCTGCACCCGGTGCGTGATCAGGCCCGCCAGGTCCACCCGGCCGGCCCGCCACAGCGCGATGGTGCGCTCGTACGAGCGGAGGACGTCGCCGCCCCCGTACATCGACGGCAGGATCTTCTTCTCGTCGAAGAACAGCGAGAACATGTTGATCGAGTAGTTGTCGTCGAGCGCGCCCGCGCCGACCACGACCACCGAGCCGCCGCGCCGGGTCATCTCGTAGGCGGTGTGCGCGGTCGCGGACTTGCCGACCACCTCGAAGACGTAGTCGAAGCCCTCGCCCGCGGTGATCCGGTTCTTGGCGTCGCCGAAGGCGTCCGGGGCGACCGCTTCGGTGGCGCCGAAGCGCAGCGCAGCCTCGCGGCGGGAGGCGACGGGGTCGACGGCGACGATCTGGGCGGCGCCCTGCACCTTGGCGCCCTGGATGACGGAGATGCCCACGCCGCCGCAGCCGATGACGGCGACCGAGGATCCGGCCTCGACCTTGGCGGTGTTGATGGCCGCGCCGAGGCCGGTGGTCACGCCGCAGCCGATCAGCGCGGCGATGTCGAAGGGGACGTCGTCGGGGATGGGCACGGCGCAGCCCGCCGGGACCACCATCTCCTCGGCGAAGGTGCCGGTGCCGGCGAAGCCGAAGATGTCGCTGCCCGCGCGGCGGAAGTTGGCGGTGGCGACGTTGCCGAAGGCCTCCAGGCACAGGTGGCCCTGGCCGCGCCGACAGGACGGGCAGTGCCCGCAGGGCGGCAGCCAGCAGACGAGCACCCGGTCGCCGATCTTGTGGGTGGTGACCCCGTCGCCGACGTCCGTGATCACGCCGGAGCCCTCGTGGCCCGGGATGAAGGGGGCGGGCTGCGGCAGGACGCCGCTCATGGCGGAGAGGTCGGAGTGGCACAGGCCGGTGGCCTTGATGCGGATCCTCACCTTGCCGGGGCCGAAGCCCACGGCCTCCATGTCGTCGACCACTTCGAGCTTGTCCTGGCCGATCTCGCTCTGCAGTGCTGCGCGCACGGTGCGGCTCCCTTGTGTCGGTATTACTGGTGTTCGACGACGGTGTCGGCGAGGACCGGCGCGTCGTCCCGGTCGACGGCGGTCACCGAGACGAGGACGCGGGCGGGCTCCTGCCACATCCGGATCCGCAGGGTCTCGCCGGGGAAGACGATCCCGGCGAAGCGCGTCCGGTAGGCGCGGACCCGGGACACGTCCCCGCCGAGGGCCGTGTCGACGACGGCCTTGAGGGTCATCCCGTACGAGCACAGGCCGTGCAGGATCGGCCGGTCGAAGCCGGCCAGCTTGGCGAACTCGGGGTCCGCGTGCAGGGGGTTCCAGTCGCCGGAGAGGCGGTACAGCAGCGCCTGCTCCTCGCGGATCGTCCGCTCCTCGACGCGGTCGGGGGCCCGCTCGGGAAGCTCCTCCCGGACGGAGGGGCCGCGGTCGCCGCCGAAGCCGCCTTCGCCCCGTACGAAGATCGACGCGTCGGAGGTCCACAGCGGACCGTCGGCGTCCGCGACCTCGGTGCGCAGGACGACCACGGCCGCCTTGCCCTTGTCGTAGACGGCGGCGACCTTGGCGGTGGAAGCGGCCCGGCCCTTGACCGGGATGGGCCGGTGCAGCTCGATGGACTGGCCGCCGTGCAGCACGTGGGCGAGGTTGACCTCGATGCCGGGGGCCGCGAGGCCGCCCATCATGGCCATGCCCGCGCCGGCGACGGTCGCGAAGCTGGGGAGCACGTGGAGCTTGGACTCCAGGGTGTAGCGCAGCTCGTCGGGGTCGGTGGCGGGCAGACCCGCGCCGAGGCCGAGGTGGTAGAGCTGGATGTCCTTGTGGTCCCAGGCGATCTCCCCTTGGCGGGGGTCGGCGGCGAGGGCCCTGGCGGCATCGATCGGCATGGGGATGCTGCTCCCTGTCTTGTGAAATCGACGCAATGGAAGACCTCGGTGCGGCCGTCCGCACCGTCGGCCGCACCGAGGTCGTATGCGGGACCGGCACTCTAGAACGCGTTCTAGGTATCCGGTGAGGGAATGTATAACGCACGCCCCAGCAGTTGGGAAGACTCCTGACTTAACGTCAGAATCACTCAGAGGCAGGCGTGTTGCACGATCGGTGCGGACCAGCGGGTCCTACCCTGGCCGGGTGGACGAGATGCCCGTGAACCACCGCCCGACCCGCTCCTTGCGGGTGCTGCTGGCGTTCCCCGACGCCGCCGCGCTGGCGGTGCGGCTCGGGCTCCAGCCCGACATCGAGGTGGTGGCCACCGCGCTGGCCCGGCCCGCGGTGGCGCTGGTCGAGGAGCTCGGGGCGGTCGCCGAGCTCCTCGGGGAGGACCCGGAGTGCCGGGTCCTGGTCCTGACGGGCTCGGCGCACCCGGGCCTGCGGGAGGCCGCACTGGAGGCGGGCGCGGCGGGGCTGGTCCTACGGGACGGCCCGATCGAGGAACTGGCCGATTCGATCCGCCGCGCGTCCATGGGCGAAACGGTGGTCGACCCGGCCCTCGAACCCTGAACGCCCGCGGGGCAATTCCAGCCCCGCCCGGGGGCACCTCCCAGCGGTAGCTGGGGGAGATTGAGGCGCGGGTCCGGGCAGAGCCCGGGGAACGGCGGAAGGGCGGGTAGGGGACAGCCCCGCAGGGCCCGGCCCTAGCGCCGCAGCAGCGTCACCACGGCCGCGCCGCCCAGGCCGATGTTGTGGGCGAGGCCCACCCGCGCGCCCGAAACCTGGCGGGCCCCGGCCTGCCCGCGCAGCTGCCAGACCAGCTCCGCGGCCTGCGCCAGCCCGGTGGCCCCGAGGGGGTGGCCCTTGGAGATGAGCCCGCCCGAGGGGTTCACCACCCACCGCCCGCCGTACGTGGTCGCGCCCGACTCCACCAGGCTCCCGGCGGAGCCGTCCTCGCACATGCCCAGCGCCTCGTACGTCAGCAGCTCGTTGATCGAGAAGCAGTCGTGCAGCTCGACCACGTCGACGTCCTCGATCCCGAGCCCCGACGCCTCGTACACCTGACGGGCCGCGGCGGCGGTCATCGGCTTGCCCACCACGTCGATGCAGGAGCCGGAGGAGAAGGACGCCTCCGTGTCCGTCGTCATCGACTGCGCGACGATCTCCACCGCCTTGTCGTGCAGCCCGTGTTCCACCACGAACCGCTCCGACACCACCAGCGCGGCCGCCGCGCCGTCCGAGGTCGGCGAGCACTGGAGCTTCGTCAGCGGCTCGTGGATCGACTTCGCCGCCAGGATCTCCTCGACCGTGTACACGTCCTGGAACTGCGCGTTCGGGTTGTTCGCCGAGTGCCGGTGGTTCTTGGCGCCCACCGCCGCCAGCTGCGCGGCCGTGGTCCCGTACCGCTCCATGTGCTCGCGCGCCGCGTTCCCGAAGATCTGCGCGGTCGGCGGCGACATCTCGAAGCCGTGCCCGGCGGCCATGATCCCGTAGTGCCGGGCCACCGGGGAGGTCTTGAAGTCGCCGCCGTCGGCCCCGCCCCCCAGCGCGCCCTTCTTCATCTTCTCGAAGCCGAGCGCGAGCACGCAGTCGTTGATCCCGCCCTCCACGAACTGCCGCGCCATCATCAGCGCCGTCGAGCCCGTCGCGCAGTTGTTGTTCACGTTGTAGACCGGGACCCCGCTCAGCCCCAGCTCGTACGCCGCCCGCTGGCCGGCCGTGGAGGCCTGGAAGCAGTAGCCCACCGGGACCTGTTCGACCAGCCCGTAGTCCACCCCCGCGTCCGCCAGCGCCGCGGACCCGGCCTCCTTGGCCATGTCCCAGTACTGCCAGTCCCTCGACTCCGGCTTCTCGAACTTCGTCATGCCGACGCCCACGATGTACGACTTCATGCCCCTGGTGTCCCTTCAGTCCCTCGGGAGGCCGAGAATCCGCTCGGCGACGACATTGAGCTGGACCTGCGTGGTGCCCCCGGCGATGGTCAGGCAGCGGGACATGAGCATCCCGTGCACCGCCTTCTCCCCCGCCCCCTCGCACACCGCGCCCGCCGGACCCAGCAGTTCGAGCGCGAGCTCGGCGGTCCGCTGCTGGTGCGGGGTCTGGACGAGCTTGCGTACGGACGCACCCGCGCCCGGCTCCAGCCCCGACACCTGCTGGAGGGTGGTGCGCAGCCCGATGCAGGCCAGGGCGTGCGCCTCGGCGGCCAGCGCACCGATCCGCGCCCGGTACGCCCCGTCGAGCTCGGCGCTGCGCGCGATCAGCGCCTCCAGGCCGGTGTCGAAGGTCATCTGGTCGGCCATGTGGACCCGCTCGTTGCCCAGCGTGTTGCGCGCGACCTTCCATCCGTCGTCGGCCGCCCCGACCAGCGCGTCCGCCGGGAGCAGCACGTCGTCGAAGTAGACCTCGTTGAAGAGGGCCTCGCCGGTGATCTCCTTGAGCGGCCGGATGTCGATGCCGGGGCTGTTCCTCATGTCGACGACGAAGTAGCCGAGCCCCTTGTGCTTGGGCGCGTCCGGATCGGTGCGGGCCAGCAGGATCCCGAAGTCGGCGCTGTGCGCGGAACTCGTCCACACCTTCTGCCCGTTGATCCTCCAGGAGCCGTCCCCGGTGCGCTCCGCCCGGGTCCGCAGCGAGGCCAGGTCCGAGCCCGCCCCCGGTTCGGAGAAGAGCTGGCACCAGGTGACGTCCCCGCGCAGGGTCGCCAGCGCGTAGGCGTCGCGCTGCGCCCCGGTGCCGTAGGCGAGCAGCGAGGGCACGACCCAGGTCGCGATCCCGAGGTCGGCGACCTTGACCCCGGCCGCCCGCAGCTCCTGCTGGACGACGAGCTGCTCGACGGGCCCGGCGCCCAGTCCGTACGGCGGCGGCAGGTACGGGGCCGCGTACCCGGTGGGGGCCAGCACCCGGCGGGCGGCGGCCGGGTCGAGGCCGCGCGCGTCCTCGATGGCGCTGCGCGCCTTCGCCCGGTACGCCTCGGCCTGCGCCGGGAGTTCGAGGCGCAGCTCCCGCCGCGCGCCGGCGGCCGCGCACCGCACGGCCCGTACGCGGTGCCCGTCGCCGGAGCCCAGCAGTTGCCGGGCCACGACGGCCCGGCGCAGGTATACGTGGGCGTCGTGCTCCCAGGTGAAGCCGATCCCCCCGAGGATCTGGATGCAGTCCTTGGCGCAGGTGTAGGCGGCGTCGAGCGCGCTCCCGGCGGCCAGGGCGGCGACCAGCGAGCGCACCTCGGCGGGCTCCTCCATCGCCTGCGCGGCGTCCCAGGCCAGCGCCCGCGCCTGTTCGAGGCGTACGAGCATGTCGGCGCACAGGTGTTTGACGCCCTGGAACTGCCCGATGGGCCGCCCGAACTGCTCGCGGACCTTCGCGTACTCGGCGGCGGTGTGCAGCGCCCACGCCGCGGTGCCGCAGGCGTCGGCCGCGAAGAGCGTGCAGGCCAGGTCCCGGACCAGGGCCGCGTCCAGCTGCAGCACCCGGCCGGGCCCGGCGACGACCCCGCGGGCGTGCACTTCGGCGGTGGGCCGCGTGGGGTCGGCGCTCTCGTGGGTACGGATGTCCAGCGCGGCGGCGTCCACCGCGAACCACCGGGTCCCGTGCGCGGCCTCGGCGGCCAGCAGTACGAGGTCTGCCTCGCCGGCGCCGAGCACGGGCGGCGCGGTGCCGTCGAGCAGGTACCCGCCGCCCTCCACGGCCACGGCCGTCAGGCTGCCGGGGCCCAGCGCGACGGCGCCGACCCGGCTGCCGTCGGCCAGCGCGGCGGTGAGCTCGGCCGCTCCCGCCCGGTGCAGCAGCACCGAGGCCAGTGCGCTGCCGAGGAAGGCCCCGGGCAGCGCCGCCCGCCCGGCCTCCTCCACGACGACGGCGAGGTCGAGCAGGGTGCCGCCCTCCAGGTGCGGGGCGAGCAGCCCGGAGGCGGCGAGCCCGTCCCAGTACGCGGGCCGCGCCCCGGCCTGCGGCGGGGTGTCGAGGAGCTTGCGCACCTCCTCGGGCGGCACGGCCCGCGCCACCCAGCCGCGCACCGCCTCGGCCAACTCCCGCTGTTCTTGCGTGATTCCGATGCCCATGCGCGGCAGACTAGAACACGTTCCAATCTGACGGAAGGTCAGATGAACGTGTTCCTCACGTGTTCCCGGGGTCAGGAACGTTCGTAGTAGTACCCCTCGCCGTGGGACGGCCCCACGTTGTGCATGAGCCCGATCGGCTCGCTCTTGGTGAAGAACGAAGGATCGAGCGTCCCGCAGAACTGGCCGGTGGACTTGCTCTTGTCCTGCGCCCCCGCGCTGATGTTCATCCGGGCCCCGACCACCGACACCACCGTGGCCATGTACTCGCAATGGCCCACGTTCTGGTCGGAGATCAGGCGGACGGCCCCGGTGCGGGAGACGGTCACCGTGTCCGGCTGACCGATGTTGAACGACCCCTTGAAGACCCAGGTGCCGACGAAGTACGCGGGGACCGCGTCACCGCCGGACGAACCGCCGCCGCTGGGCGAGCCCCCGCCTCCGGGGGTGGTACCGGCGCTGGTCCCGGTGTTGGTGCCGGTGCCGGCCGTCTGGGAACTTCCGGCGCTCGCGCCCCCGGCGGCGGGACCCGCGCTGGTCTCCTTGCCGGCGCTGCTGCCCGTACCGCTGCCGCCCGGGGTGCCGGAGCCGCCGCCGGGCGTCCCCGCGCCCGCGGCGCCGCCCTGCGCGGCGCCGCCGACCTGGCCGCCCTGTACGCCCTGGGCCGAGGCGTCGGGGCTCTGGGGGGCCTGCGGGCTCTGCGTGCCCGCGCTCGGCGAACCGCTCGCCGCGGAAGGGGAGCCGCCGGCCGCGCCGGGCGTCACGGGGGCGCTGCTCGCGGGGGGCGAGGCCGCCGGGTTCCCGTCGCCGCCGAACGGCTGGATCAGGGCCACCGTGCCGCCGCCGATCGAGATCACGAAGACGGCCGGCACCGCGACGGTCCACGGCCGCTTGCGCCGCTTCCGCTCGCCCTCGGAGGTCTCGCCACCGGCAGCCGGCCCGGGCGTGGGCTCGACCACCGGCCCGGCGGAGCCCGCCTCCGGCCGCAGCCCGATCGTCGCCCGGTCGGTGGGCGCCCCGGCCTCCGGCGCCTCCCGCTCCGGCGGCGCCGCCTCGGCGTCGAGCAGTTGCGCCGCCTGCTGGGCGAGGCGCGCGACGACCTTGGGCGGCAGCCACGCACCGCCGCGCGTGGCGGGACGTACCCGCTCCGGGTCCGCCAGCAGCTCTTCCACGCCGGGCCGGTCGTCGGCGCCCTTGACCAGGCAGCGCCGGATGAACGCACGCAGCGCCTCGTCCCCGACGCCGTCCAGCTCCGGCTCGGCCTCCACGATCTGGAACATCACCGCGTGCTGGTTGCTGGCCCCGGCGCCGAAGGGCAGCTGGCCGGTGGCCGCGTAGGTCAGTACGCAGCCGAGCGTGAACACGTCGCTCTTCACCCCGGCCTTCTGCCCGCGGACCTGCTCGGGCGACATGAACCCGGGCGAGCCGACGACCATGCCGGTGCTGGTGAGCAGCGACTCGACGGAGGTCTCCAGGGCGCGCGAGATGCCGAAGTCGATCACACGGGTGCCCTCGACGGTCAGCATCACGTTCGACGGCTTGAGGTCGCGGTGCACGATCCCGGCCGCGTGGATGTCCTTGAGCGCGTGCAGCAGCCCGTCGGCGAGGGCGTGCACGGACTCCACGGGCAGGGGCCCGTGCCGGCGCACGATCTGCTCCAGCGAGAGCCCGGGCACGTACCCCGTCGCCACCCAGGGCCGTTCGGCCTCGGGGTCCGAGTCGATCACGGGCGCGGTGTACCGCTCGCCGACGCGACGGGCGGCGTCGATCTCGCGGCGGAAGCGGGCCCGGAACTGCGCGTTGGAGACGTGCTCCTCGTGCACCACCTTCACCGCGACGGTACGCCCGCCCTCGGAACGGGCCAGGAACACCCGCCCCATGCCGCCGGCCCCGAGCCGCCCGAGCAGCAGGTACGGCCCTATTCGGCTCGGATCCGTGCCGGTGAGCGGCTTTATGCCACCGTCGACGTTGTCGTCGTCGTCCTGAGTACTCATGCTGCCGGTTCCCCCGTTGGTCCCCTGTGGTCGGTCGAACTCGCCTCAGGGTAAAGGGGGATCAGCGCGCGAAGGCCCTCACGAAGGCGGTGAAGGCACCGGGGCTCACGGCGAAGGCGGGGCCGCCGGGGTTCTTGGAGTCCCGGACGGCGACGAGGCAGGGCTGGGCGGCGACTTCGACACACTCGCCGCCGGTGTCGCCGCTGTGCGAGGACTTCCGCCAGGCGGCTCCGCCCAGGGGGGCGCACTCGATGCAGTCACCGCCGGTGTCACTGCTGTACGAGGACTTACGCCAGCGCGCGCCCGTCAGGTTCTGGATGGTGTCCATAGCGCTCCTCCATTACGCGGGCGATCCGTGCCGCCGAGCCTTCCACGGAGAGGGCAGCGGCCTGCAAATGATCGTAACGGAGCGAACCCTCCCTGAGAGCCTGCGGATTAGCCGTCATATGGCCCTGCACGAAGTCCTCGGTGTAGACGAGGTCGGGGTCGTCATCGAACCGCAAGAGGTTGAACGAGCCCGGCAACCCCGCATGGGCACCCGCCTCGAAGGGCAGAATCTGCACCTTCACCCACTCCCGGTTCTGCAAAGCCAACAAGTGGGACAGTTGGTTCCGCATGACCTCACGGCCGCCGATCTCCTGATGCAGTACGGCCTCACTCATGACGACCCACATCAGTGGCGGGTTCTCGCGGTCCAGGATGCGCTGGCGCTCCATTCGGGCGGCCACCTTCGCGTCTACGTCACCCTCGGTCCGCACTCCCAGCACGGCCCGCGCGTACTCAGGGGTCTGCAACAGGCCGTAAACGAGCTGCGCCTGGTAGGTGGAGATATAGGTGGCCTTCGCCTCCATCTCCGCGTACGCCTGGAACCACACCGGCAGCTGGCTCCTCAGGACCAGCCCCACCAAGCGGGAGAAGAACCCACCGGTCCCCAGGGCTGCGTCAACCCGCTCCGAGAAGTCCCGGGTCGGGACCTTCCTCGCCGTCTCGATCTGACCGATCAGCGAAGCGGTGCAGAAGACGATCCCGCCGAGCTGCCCCTGCTTCAGCCCCGCCTCCTCTCTCAGGCGGCGGAGTTCCGAGCCGTAGTAGTCCAGCGGTGAGGCGCTGGGATCGAGATCGCGGATGTTGACCATGAGGCGGTCACCCCCAAGTTCACGCGGTGCGGCGTTCGTTTCAACCCGTAGCCGAGCGTAACCAGGGCTGCCCACCCTGGTGACATGAATCACGCAACTGACGCCTTCCCGGCGGAGATTGGCGACAGCTACCACATGGGCTTCACCGTCGGTGAGCACTCGGCCCGGCACATGCGGCGCATCCTGCGCATGTTCCTCGCCGAGTGGGACATCGCCGAGCTGACGGACGCCGCCGAGCTCGCGCTGACCGAGCTGGTCGGCAACGTCGTACGGCACGTCCCCGGCCGGGGCTGCGCGGTGCTCATCCTGCGGCGGCCGCAGGGGCTGCGGGTCGAGGTCACGGACGGCTGCCCGCACCCGCCGCGCGTCACCCGCGGCCGCAGGGGTCTCCTCGCGGAGGACGGCCGCGGGATGCTGCTGGTCGAGGCGGTGGCCGACCGCTGGGGCACGGAGCCGCGGGCCACCGGCAAGACGGTCTGGTTCGAGTGCGACGTCTGAGCCCCGGCTGCGGCCGCTGTCAGTACCGGCTGCCACCCTTCTCTCACGCACACGAGGGGGAGCACATGAACACCTGGGACCAAAGCCCACCGGTACGGCGTTCCTGGGCCCGGATCGACGGGTGGATGGCGGCCCACTCCCCCGCCTCGTTCGCCCTGCTCGCACCGCCCGCCGACCCGGCCGAGGTCGAGGCGGTGCAGGCCGCGATGGGGCCGCGCTTCCCGGCGGACCTGGTGGAGTCGCTGGCCTGCCACGACGGGCTCACGAAGTGGGCCAACCTGCTCCCCGACCAGCCGCCGATCCCCGTCTCGCGCATCCTCGACCACTGGCGGATGACGATGGAGATCGTCGGGGACGACCCCGACCTCTGCGAGCCGTTCGAGGAGGGCGGCGAGCCCGCATGGCACCCGCTGTGGATCCCTTGGGCGCACGGCGACGGCGACTCCCAGGTGATCGACATGCGCGAGGGACCACACCAGGGCCGCCTGGGCCACGCCCCGCACGACGACACGGGGCACTTCGACGACGGCTGGCCGTCCCTGGCCGCATACCTCCACGAGGTCGCCGACGCCCTCGACCACGGCGGCAAGGTGGGCTGGCAGGTCCCGTACCTGACCCACGACACCACACTGTGGTGGTCCTTCCCGGGCGAAACCGAACTGAACGGGGACCCCCTGGTCCCGGCACCCCGGGCGTAGCGCGCTACCGGGCGGTAGGGCAGCATGGGCCGCCCACACGCAGCTCAGCAGGAGGAACCACATGGCCAGCCCCAAGCCGGAGACCCTCGCCGCCTTCGAGGCCGCCAAGGGGTTCATGCCCGTGGACGAGGGCCTCGCCCTGTACGAGGCCGCCGCCGAGGCCGCCGCCCTCGGGCTCCCCCTCCTGGAGGTCGGCACGTACTGCGGCCGCTCCACGATCCTGCTGGCCGACGCCGCCCGCGAAGCCGGCGTCCCGGCGATCACCCTCGACCACCACCGCGGCAGCGAGGAGCAGCAGCCCGGCTGGGAGTACCACGACCCGACGGTCGTGGACCCGGAGATCGGCCTGATGGACACCCTGCCCACCTTCCGCCGCACCCTGCACCGGGCCGGCCTGGAGGACCACGTGATCGCGATGGTCGGCCGCTCCCCCCAGGTCGCGGCGGCCTGGGGCGGGCCGCTCGGCCTGGTCTTCATCGACGGCGGCCACACCGACGAACACGCCACCGCCGACTACGAAGGCTGGGCCCCCCACCTGGCGGTGGGCGGCACCCTCGTGATCCACGACGTCTTCCCCAACCCCGCCGACGGCGGCCAGGCCCCGTACCGCATCTACCTCCGCGCCCTGTCCTCAGGCGCCTTCGAAGAGGCCTCGGCCACAAACTCCCTCCGAGTCCTCCGCCGCACGTCAACAGGCATTTAACAGCCGGACGCGCCACCCAAGAAGGGCAGCGCGTCCGTCGTGCAGTCACTCCGACCCCCGGCCTGCGCTGGGGGGAGTGGAGAGCGTTCACTCACGGGCGGCTACGGAACCAAGCATCCCCCGGTTCCATGGCTCCCATTAGGCGCCGCCGGCGACCTTGCCGAGGCCGTTCCAGCCGTTGCCGCCGTCGCCGCCGTTCCAGGAGTAGACGGTGGCGCCGCCGTTGGCGTCGCCGAGGATGTAGTCGGCGTGGGCGTCGGCGTCGAAGTCGGCGAACTGGACCTTGGGGTGGTCGTTGGTCAGGCCGACCGCGATCTGACCCATGGGCTGCCAGCCGCCGCCGACGTCGCCGCCGCGGTTGTTGAAGAGGTCGACGCCTCCGCCGGGCTTGACGATGTAGTAGTCGGCCTTGCCGTCTCCGTCGTTGTCGGCGAACCGGATCCGGGTGCGGTCGGTGGTGGCGCCGGTGGTGACGGTCCCGACACCCTGCCAGCCGCCGCCGACGTCGCCGCCGCGGTTGAGGTAGACATCGACGGCCCCGGTGTCGCTGAGGACGATGTAGTCGGTCTTGCCGTCGCCGTCCCAGTCCGCGAAGCGGACCTTGCTCGCGTCGTTGGTCAGTCCGACGGCGACCTTGCCGATGCCCTGCCAGCCGCCGCCGGTGTCGCCACCGCGGTTGAGGTAGACGTACACGGAGCCGCCCCCGTCGATGACGATGTAGTCAGCCTTTCCGTCACCGTCGAAGTCAGCAAGGCGGGCACGGCTCCGGTCGGTGGTGAGTCCGCCGGCTACCCTCCCGACGGACTGCCAGCCGTTCGCCCCGGCGGGGTCGCCGCCGTGGTTGAGATAGACCTTGACCTCGCCGTTGTCGGCGATGGTGATGTAGTCGGGCCTGCGGTCACCATCGAAGTCGGCCCACCGCACCCGCTCACTGCCACCGGCCTCGTTGGAGGCTGCGGAGCGTCGCGAACGCAGGTCGCTGATCCACTGGCCGAGGTCGTCGAGACGGGTGCTGTACGTGCCGGTCTTCGTCTCGCTGCTGTCGAGGCAGCTGCCCTGCCAGGAGCGGCTGCCGATGGCGACGATGGCTGGCTTGCCGTTTTCGATCCGCACAACCGGTGCGCCAGCGTCGCCCTTGCAGACGGTCGCGTCAGCCGGGGTCTTCGAGCTCAGGTCGAACCCGGTTGCCGCGATCGTGCCGACGGTGAAGGCGGCGGTGTGGACCTGGCTGGGCGCCCACTCGGCCTGGGTGCGTCCGAAACCAGCGACAGTCAGCTCCTGACCGGGGGCGGGGGCGGTGGCGGACACAGCGCCAGGGGTTATGCCGAAGGCGGGCTTGTCGAGGCGGGCCATGACGAGGTCACGGTCGTCCCGCGGCACGAGCTCGACGATGTCAGTGGTGTGGCCGCCCGAGGTGGCCAGGTCGGTCCGGCCGACGGTGACGGTGGTCTTCTCCTTCGGCACCCCGGCCGTGACGGTGTTGCTCGTGGCGGGGTTGTCGGCGAAGCAGCTCTTGGCTGCGAGGACCCAGCGCGGGTCCACCAGCGCAGTGGTGCAGAAGCGCTTGCCGTCGCCGATGGTGAGCTTGCCGGTGAACGCGTAGCTCGGGTCCGCTGGTGACTGGGCCGGTGTGGCCGCCGAGCCGGTGACACGCAGATTTAGAAGGACGGCTTCGACCCGGTCGGCGCTGGCTATGCCGAAGCCCTTACCGGTGTTGGCCGGGAAGTCGATCGTCTTGCGCTCGTCGTTGATGGAGATGTCGGCCTTCACCGACCGCTCGTAGGTCTGGATCCGGTAGGCGCCGGGGATGTTCACCGTCAGGAAGCCGGTGCCGCGCGGGGCGGCGAAGCACATGCGCTCCTCGTCCAGCTTGATGCCTTGTGCCCAGATCTTGATCTGGTAGGGGCCGGAGCAGGAGGTGTAGGTGATGCCACCGTCGCCGCGGATCAGCCTGGCACCGGTCTCGGCGAACACCAAGTCACTGGCCGGGTAAGAGCCGTCCTCGACGATGAATGGGGCGTCGGCGTTCGCCACCGGCTCACCTGCGGCAGAGGCGAGAGGAGTTGCGGCCCCCAGCAGGACAGCAGCAGTCGCGGTGGGCAACCACCAGCGTGTAAGCAAAGCCATGTGATCGCTTTCTGAAGCGCACCCTGGAGACGATCCGAGGGTGCAGTCGAGCGCTTCCAGACATACCGAAAACGCAAACTGGACCCGTCCGCTTCATCGCGGATCGGAAAGATCGCCTGGGGGCCGAAGGAGAGCATAGCGATCGAGCTAAACCCGCACCAGTTTGGGGTGGTGCGGGAAGCAATCGGCTGAGCAGGCATAGGCCGGTCGATCGTTTGCGCGGATCGGCGTTCGGGGAACCTGCAACGGCTCTGTGGCCTCATGGCCGCGAGGCGGAGGCTCTGCTTGTCTGTCGGCGCCAGCCACTCCAGTGTCTGCCACTGAGCTGTGTCGGTGCCGCCGGGGTCGGCACGCTCTTCTCGATCGGCGGCCCTCCGGATCGACGTATAGCACCTGCTGTCCAGAAAGAATACGCCAAGGCCCTGGACGGAGTGGGATCCATCCAGGGCCGGTCGCGGGGCTGACATAATTCAGCGAGGAATTGTGTGTTTCGACGTAAAGAAGGCGCGCCCGCATTTTCGATTATATTAGAGATTCAGATCGAAGACCTCGTCGATGCTGATATGGCGGCATGTTCGGCTTTTCGGATCGACTTCTACGGGCATATTGCCGCCGAGGCTGGCGCCGTTGCCCTGCGAGGGTCGGTAGCTTACGTAATATTTGTCCCCTCGGACTTGGGTCGCGCTGACAGTGAAGGATTGGCCGATGAACTCCTGGGCGAGTGCGCGAGCCTGATTTTCGTCCATCAATTGTCCGTCCTCATGAACATGTACGAATCATATCTGTCAACGTTGCGAGATTGTCCGGATTGGGCGTCGATGAACAGAACCCTACCATTCCTGTTGACCACGTTGAAGAAATGTCCGATGGCTTCAGGGTTCGCATCGGTGGGCTGCCGCTGACCGAAGATTATGCCTCGTGCACCGTGGCCATCTCGATGGATTGATCGAACCAGTCCTGCGAAGGATTCCTGCCTGAACGACCGCCCCATCACCCTTTCGATCGATCTATAGTCCTGCGGAGTGATATTCGGTGCAGCCATGGCGGATCGCCCAGCGAAAATCCCGTCTGTTTCTACAGCGCACACCATGCAGTTCGTCGTGTATCTGTTGGGATTGATGAGGTCCCTAAGCCCGGTGGTGCTGGGCATCCAATACTGAATTCCACCATAAGCCGTGATTGATCCAGACGGTGTTCCCGGTCCGATGTTGAGGCCAGCGCCGCCAAGGTCCGGCTCCTTGAGCTTCTTTCGGAGATTGGTCAGGGCGTCGAGGATCGTTTCGGCCTTCTTGGACCATTTGATGGCCTTGGGGACTGCCGCGACATAGCCGGCAACAGGAATCATGGATGCGCAGGAGAGCGCCGCGTCGACGTACTTACTATTGTCGTCGGTGGCGTAGCCTTCGATCGCATAGAAGGCACAGTTGGCGCCGTCGGCGATTTCGCCGTATCCGGGAACGAGGCCCAGCACGTCGAGTCCGGCATGCCCGAATTCGATGTAGAACTGCCGCTTCTGTTCGGGAGTTGCAGTTACCCACCACACCAAGGCCGATTTGCCCATTTCGAGGCCGACGTCGAAGGCTTCACCGAAGACGTCTCGCAGCTGCGTGTACTTGCCGTATACCTTCTCCCACCAGGCCTGTTCGGCCGCCCTTGCCTGTTCGGCGAGGTACGTGTTGAGGTGCTGCTGGTAGATACTGGCTGCTTCGGCGGAGTTCTTGCCGGCATTGATGGCGGACTGCCGTGCCGCCTCGGCCGCCGAGACGGCGATATCGGCGTGCTCGCGCGCCAGACCGACGTTTGCCTCGGCCCACAGGGCCGCAGCATTGGCGTTGCTTGCTGCATTCTGCGCCTGGCGCTGCGCGTTGCGGGCGGTGGCGGCGTGGCCTGCGGCCTGCGTCGCCCTGAGCTCGGCGTTCCTTGCGGATGAGGTCGCCTGCTCGGCGTAGCGTGTGGCGTCATTGGTGTAGGTCTGTGCCTGCTGCGCATAGGCATCAGCCTCGCTCGACGCGTCTAGGGCGAGAGCGGCGGTCTTCAGGGCCTCGGCCGCTCGCTGCTGGGCGAGGGCTGCGACCTGCGCCGATCCGGCGATGACGTGCTTGATTTGGGCGGCGTGTGTGGCGTTGGCCTGGTCGCGCTGGGCGGCCTTGTGCCGGCCCCGCTCGGCGAAGGCCTGTCGGGCCGGAGCTGGGCTCTCCAACGCGATCTCGGCATACGCCTTGACCTCCGGGCCGCCGTTCTCGGCCAGATAGGCCGCCGTGACCTGATTGTCGCTGTGGCGGGCGGAGTACTGGATGTCGGTGAGGAAATCGAGCAGTGGCTGATAGCCGGTGTCGTTCATGGCGCTCTCGGCGGCCTTCTTGACTGCCGGCCCGCCGGCCTCCCCAATACGGGCGACCTCCACCCGCAGGTCGGAAGCGGCGGCCGTGTACTGGCCGACCTCCAGGAAGGCATGAATCTTTGCTACATCACCGGCCAGCGCCGTCTCGGCGGCGCTGATCACTGCCCTGTACTCGGAGTTCTGCGCCAGGGAGCGGACCTGGTCGCGCTCGTCCTGCTGGAAGGCGGAACGCCACCCGTTGCGGGCGTACTCGACTACTACAGCGTCGTCGGCAGAGGCCAGTGCCCCCTCAGCGGCGACCTTGCTCCAAGTGCCCTGGGTCTGAAGCGCGGCCAGCGCCAGCTTTCGCCCGGTCGCCGCGATCACCTTGGCGTCCGCGGTCGGCTGCTCAGCATCCTGGGACAGGCGGGTGAAGTCGGTGTGCAGCTTGTCGGACTCTGCCCCGTCCTTCTTACGCTCAGCGAGGGTGGCGTTGTAAGCGGCCTTCGCGTCCTTGGCCTGGTTGATGCCGGTCGCCCTGCGAGCAGCCAGCTCCTCAGCTTCGGCCTTCCCAGCGAGGTCGTGAATCTCGTTGGCCTTTGCCACCGCTGCCACAGCGTCCGTGGCGCGCAGTAGGGCCGCGTCCGCGTGTGCCTTCGACTCCAGCGCAGCTTCGTTCGAACCGGCCGCGTGCTGACCGGCCTTCATCGCGGCGTCGGCTGCGTTGCGGGCGTGCTGGGCCGCGGAGCGCGCGGAGTCCCGTGCGTTGCGGGCCTGCCGGGCGGCGTCGGCAGCATGGCCGGCCGCGGCGTTCGCGGCCCGGGTGGCCTCGCCTGCATGCCGACGCGCGGTGGCAGCGGCAGAGCGGGCGTCGTCCGACGAGACACCGGCCGCCTCCGCGTACCCGCTGGCCTCGTCCGCGGCCAGGGCGGTGTCGTCGGCATTGGAGGCTGAGGAAGCGGCGGCGCGGGCAGCGGCAGCCGAGGCGTCACCGGCGATCGCGGCCCGGTCCGCGGCCTTCGCCGCAGACTCCGCCGCGTCGGCCGCCTGCAGAGCCTGCCTGGACAGTTCCTCGTCACGCTTGCCGTTGGCGGCGCTGTGCAACGCCCTGGTGGCAGCAGTAGCGGCTCCCGCCGCCGCGTTCGCGGCAGCGCTCGCCGCCGCAGCGGCAACCTGAGCTGCAGCGTTCGCGGAGCGCGAGGCAGAGATGGCCGCCTGTGCGGCCTGGGCCGCCTTGCGGGTGGACTCCGCCGCACTTCGAGCCGCATCGGCCGCCCGACCGGCATCACTCTTGGCGTCCGCCGCTTCACGGGCCGCCCGCTGTGTCTCCTCCTTGGCCAAGCGGGCCAGCATGATCGCCTTGTCAGCGGACTCCTTCGCGGCCTTACTCTCCCGCTCTGCCGCCTCCCCGGCCTCATTAGCCTGCTGGGCCAGTTCGGTGACCGAGGCGTACTCCTGGTCCTGCGCTCGGGCCACGTACTGGCCGAAGCTCAGGAAGTCGCGGACTTCCTCGATGGTCCCGTTGAGAGCCGCACTCGCGCCAGCTCGTACCTTCGGACCGCCTGCGGTCTCCAGCTGGGCTACTCGTACGCGTGCGTCGGAGTCCCGCTTCGTGTACTGCCCCTCGTTCAGGAACTGCCGCACCGCCTCGATGTCCGAGTTCAATGCGGCCTCCGCAGCCGCGTGCAGCGCGCGGCCGCCTGTCTCGCCGATAGCGGCTGCCTGGACACGCTGGTCGTGGGCCAGGGGTGCCTTCCACCCCTCCTTCAGGAACGTGTCCAGCTGCTCGGGGGTACCCGCGAGCGCCGCTTCAGCTGCCTTTCGGACGGCTGGCCCGGCATCGGCCACGATCTGCAGTGCGGCCTCGCGGTCATCGAGGTTCTCCGCAACCGCCCGGCCCTTGTCGAGGAACGCAACGATGTCGGACTCCGAGCCAGTCATGGCCGCCCCGGCGGCCGACTTCGTTGCGGGACCGCCGGTCTTCCAGAACGCCAGGACCTGACCGCGCTTGCTCACCGCGGGCTCCAGGGCCGCTGTCGGGACCGCAGACACCAGCCCCGACAACAAGGCCAAAGGCAACACCCCGCCTGTCACTTGTCGGACCGGGCGCCACCCCCGATCCCCCAGCCCCCAGCGACTTCTTGCTCGATGCACGAAAGAGTCCCTTCAAATACGTGGATCGACGAACGTAGGCATGACAACGCCGGCCAGGGCGGTCGCCTGGCCCGACACGACGCGGTTCGCCGGACATGCCGCACAGCCGGCCGCCGCCCAAGACGCTCCCCAGGCCAGGGCGACGGCGGCTCATCCCTGCGGGCTCCACTGCCCAAGATGCGGTTCGACGTTCAGTAAGGAGACCAATCAGCCCCCCGTGTGGTTGTGCGGGTGGCTGAGAATCTTTCGCGACTGCGAACGGGCGGGAGCGGTGTCGCTGAGGGGGGGGTGGTTACGGTATCGCGGGCTTGGTCAGCTGGGGAGTGCAAGGTCCATGTGTGAACAGCTTTGTGGCGCCAGTTGCGGCTTGACCTGGTTTGCCTCCGGGTAGCCTCGGTCCCGGCATGCCTGTGCCGATGCTGCGACATCCTGACCGGCCTTGGTGACCGGTGGCCGACCCAGTCGGGTCATGTTCCAGGCCGTCCGCCACCGCATGGGGCGGCGGGGCGGACATGTGGTCCGTACTCCCTCGAAGAACCCGGCCCACCACGACTTGAGCCCTGCCAGCGGGGGACGTGGGCGCTGAAATATGCCGCGGCTCCGTGCAACTGCTTCGCTGCTGGGACGAAAGTCCTTATGTTCGATGGCACAACATAGAGAATCTCCCCGATTGGCCGCCGTTTTCATGGTCCGATCCTTCGCTGGGCCGGTCACGGTGGGTCTGACTGAGCGGCTCACACTCCGGGAGCCCCGCCAGGTCGAACCTGGCCGGGCTCCCGGACAGAGCGACGGCAGCAATTCACGGGCATGTCAGCGGACGGGGACGGCGGAGGGTGGCGAATCGTCGCCGCCGGAGGCGGCCGTCTCGGTGGTATCCGGCTGCTGAGGGCGTCGTTTCCGCATTCCGCTGTCGCCCAGCAGGGCCTCGTCCGAGGGGGCGGGCCGCACCGGCCACGCCCCCGGACGGGCTAGGGTCCGTACTACAAGCAGACCGCAGGTCTAGCATCGCCGCGTGCCCTACGAAGACAGACCCGAGCCCCCCGCCGCCGACGCCGCCCCGGCCCGGCCCTGGTACGCGCGGCGGGCCACGCTCGCCGTCGCGGCGGCCGCCGTCGCCCCGACCTGCCTGGCGGGCTGGGTGCTGACCCAGGTCCTCGCCGGGGCCGGGCCGGACGACTCCCGCCCGCCGCGCATCGTGATGCCCCTGGCCGCCCCCACGTCGGCGCCGAGCCCGGCCCCGAGCGCCGGCAACGGCGCCAAGGCCGATCCGCTCGCCGGACGTACCGTCGTCATCGACCCCGGCCACAACACCGGCAACTTCAAGCACACGGACGAGATCGACCAGCAGGTCGACATCGGCACCAACCGCAAGGAGTGCGACACCACCGGCACCACCACCAACTCCGGCTACATGGAGGCCGAGTTCACCCTCGACGTCTCGCGCCGGCTGCGCACCCTCCTGGAGGCGCGCGGTGTGAAGGTGCTGCTCACCCACGAGGCCGGCAAGGCCCGCGCCTGGGGCCCCTGCATCGACGAGCGCGCCCGCATCGGCAACGAGGCCCGCGCCGACGCCGTGGTCTCCGTCCACGCGGACGGCGTCTCCGCGGGCAACCGCGGCTTCCACATCATCCTGCCCGCCAAGGTCAAGGGCGGCAGCGCCGACACCGCGCAGATCGTCGGGCCCTCCCGGCAGCTCGGCGAGCGGATCGCCGGGAACTTCGCCCGGACCACCGGCTCCTCCCCCGCCAACTACCTCGGCAGCGGGACCGGTTTGGTCGTCCGCGACGATCTGGGCGGACTGAACCTCTCGACCCGCCCCAAGGTGTTCATCGAATGCGGCAACATGCGTGACGCCAAGGACGCGGCGCAACTGACGAGTCCGGAGTGGCGCCAGAAGGCGGCCCAGGGCATCGCGGACGGCATCGTCGGCTTCCTCGGCGGGTAGTCCCCCGGGACGGCCCGCCGCCCCGATCCTCTCGGCCGCGGTAGACCTCCGTACCATGGTGCCGCCCGCGCCACTCCCGTCACGACGCGTGCGACCGCGGCACCACGAGACGACCGAGACCGAGAAGGACACCTAACACGTGAACATCCGCTCCCTCACTCGAGGCGACGGCGTGGTGATCGGAGCAGCGGCGCTGCTGTTCATCGCCTCGTTCCTCGATTTCTACTCCGCGACCGGCCTCGACCTGCCGAGCGTGTGGGACACCGACGTGTACCGTCTGGCGCTCCCCAGCATCTTCCTGCTCGCCTTCATCGCCGCCGGCCTGCTGATCGCGGCCCGCTTCCAGCCCGAGGGGCGCCAGCTCCTGGGGCTGCCGCTGCGCGCGTGGGGCACCGTGCTGGCCGTCGCGGCCGCGTGGTCCTCGCTGTGGTCGCTGATCACGAGCCCGAGCGGGGCCGACCTGGGCGCTGGCTGCATCATCGCGTTCCTGGCCACGCTCGCCATGGCCGGCGTGACCCTGTTCGGCTCGAAGGTCCCGGCGCTCGCCGGTTCCCTGGTGCCCGAGCCGAAGCCGGCCGTCGCGGCCGCCCCGCCGTACGGCGGCCAGCCGCAGCCGGGTGCCGGGTACGGCTACCCGGGCGCCCAGCAGCAGCCGTACGGGGCCACCCCGCAGCCGGTCCCGCCCTACGGCGGCACCCCGCAGGACGCCTCGGCCACTCCGGCCCCGGGCGCGGACTACAGCGCCGCCCCGCAGGAGGCCGCGGCCGCCCCGGCTGCGGACTTCACCCCGTTCTGGTTCGCGGTCCCGGTGGCCCGCCCCCTCTTCGCCGAGGACGGCTCCCCCACGCCGATCGCCGAGCTCGCCCCGGGCACCTGGTACCTGGCCGTGGAGCAGCGCGGCCCGGCCACGCTGATCGCCCAGACCCAGGACGGCCGCCGCGGCGTGCTGAACGACACCTCGGGCATCCAGCGCGGCTGATCCCCGAACCCGCGCGGGCAACGGCCCCCCACCCTTCCGGGTGGGGGGCCGTTGCCCTACAGTCACCTGACGCACCGTCAGTTGTGGCATCGCGGAGGGACGTACATGCGCCTCGGACTCGCACTCGGCTACTGGGGCCGCGGCCCCCAGCCCGCCCACCTCGACCTCGCCGCCGAGGCCGAGAACCTCGGCTACGACTCGGTGTGGACCGCCGAGGCCTGGGGCTCGGACGCCTTCACCCCGCTGACCTGGATCGCCGCCCACACCTCGCGCATCCGGCTCGGCACCGCCATCGCGCAGATGGCCGCCCGCACCCCCACGGCCACCGCCATGCACGCCCTCACCCTGGACCACCTCTCCGGCGGCCGGATGATGCTGGGCCTGGGCCTGTCGGGACCGCAGGTGGTCGAGGGCTGGTACGGGCGCCCCTTCCCCGCGAGCCCGCTCACCGCGACCCGCGAGTACGTCGACGTCATCCGCCAGGTGCTGCGCCGCGAGGCCCCCGTCGCGTTGGACGGCCGCTTCCACAGCCACCCGTACCGCGGTGCGGACGGCACCGGGATCGGCAAGCCGCTCAAGCCGATCACGCACCCGCTGCGCGCGGACCTGCCGCTCCTGCTGGGCGCCGAGGGGCCGAAGAACATCGCCCAGACGACCCGGATCGCGGACGGCTGGCTCCCCCTGTACTGGTCGCCGACCCGTACGGACGCCTACCAGGCCTCCCTGGCCGACCTCCCCGAGGGATTCATGATCGCCCCGATGGCGCGGGCCAAGGTCTGCGACGACGTCGCCGAGGGGCTGCTCCCGGTCAAGGCCATGCTCGGCTTCTACATCGGCGGCATGGGGCACGCGGCGCGCAACTTCCACGCCGACCTCATGGGGCGGATGGGCTACGAGGAGGAGGCGCACCGCATCCAGGAGCTGTTCCTGGCGGGGCGCAAGGAGGAGGCCGTCCTCGCCGTCCCGGACGCGTTCGCCGACGAGATCTCCCTGGTCGGCCCCCGGGAGCGGATCGCGGAGCGCCTGGAGCTGTGGCGCAAGGGCCCGGTCACCGACCTGCTCGTCACCGCCCCGGACCCGCACACCCTGCGCGTGCTGGCGGAACTCAACAGCTAGGGGGTGTCTGGCGGGTATCCGTGGGGAAGGAGCGGCGTCCGGTGCGTGCTCCCGGCGTGCCGACCGGAAGTCCGCGTACTGGTCGTACTCGGGCTTTCGGTCGGTGCGGCGAGAGTGCGTGCCGGGCGTCGCGACGCCGCGGACATCCGTCAGACACCCCCTAGTACGGGGAGGTTGGCGTGGGCGCGGCCCGGGGACGTGCCCGAGCCGCGGCCGGCGCAGGACTACTTGGTCGCGCGGATCGCCACCAGGGCGTGGTCGCGCTTGGCCGGGTCGAGGAGCTTGCCGACGCTGGTCCAGGAGTTCTGCTTGACGTCGAAGGAGACCTCGGTGTTGTCGACGGTCATGTCGACGCGGACCTTGTAGTCGTTGCCCTTGACCGAGTACACGGCGGGCAGTTCGAGGTTCAGGTAGCCGCCGTTGCCGGTGACGCTGAAGCAGAAGGTGTCGGTGCGGTCGGTGCTGCTGTAGAGCTCCAGCAGGTTCCCGCCGACGGCGCAGTCGACGTACATGATGTGCCCGTCGCCGCTCTTGAGCTTGATGCCGCGCGCCGCGAAGGCCGCCTCGGCCTCGGCCTTGGGGTACTCGAAGTTCTCCACCGCGTACGGCATGTCCGTGGCGTTCGCGGCCTGCGCCGCGGGCGCCGGGTTCGCGGACGCGGTCAGCGAACCGGCCACACCCACCGCGCCCACCGCGGCGACCACAGCGCCGACCATCAGTGCATTGCGCGACAGCTTCTTCATTCTTCCTCTTTCTGATGCAAAAAAGAGGGGGAATGCGTGTCGCCTAATTTCGGGCACACGCGCGCGCAAATTTTCCGTACGGCCACAAGACCCTACTCGCGAGTATTCGCAAAAGGCTTTTCGGTCGCGAAATTCCCCCCCGCGCATCAACCGCCCCGTACGGCAAGATCTTTTGTACCACATCAACTTGGCCGCAAAAAATCAAAACCGCAGGCCACGAAGGACCATAGCGGGCAATCGGGACATTCGCGATCATGGTCGAGTACTCCCTGTACTGTCACCACGAGACGCCCGGGTCCCTGACCAAACCGGACTCGGCATTCCGCTTCGCACACGCATCATCCGTGGGGGATAAAAGTTGAATAGGAACACCGGGCCCTGGAATCAGGGTCCGTCCTTCGGGCTGGGCGGGGGAATCCTCCGCTCGACCGTGGCGGGAGCGATAACGCTCACGCTGAGCGTCGGACTGCTGGGGGGAGCGGCCGGTGTGGCCACCGCCGCCGACCCGGTCGTCCCGCAGCTGAGCGAACGCGCCCAGCTCGTCGAACTGTGGCGTACCGGTGGCGAGACGACCAAGGAGGCCGCGGCCGCGGTCCTCGCCGGCACCGACGCCGAGGTCAGCGCGTTCCTGAAGAACGACGCGGCCTCCTACCGGCAGCAGGACGAACGCATGAAGGCGTTCATGATGCTGAACGCGGCCGGCCCCAACGTCGCCGCCGAGCTCAACGCGGCCGTCAACGGGTCGCCGCAGCAGCTGCACGACTACCTGAAGCAGGACCCCAGCAAGAGCGGCGCCGCCCTTGAGGACGAGCGCATGGCCGTGCTCGACATCATGACCGCCGGTGGGGACGCCGTCCGCGAGGACGGCACGAAGGCGATCAACAAGAAGAGCATCGCCGCGCTGCTGAGGTTCCGGACCGACGGCCAGTACGCCGCTCGGGCGGAGGACGAGCGCATCGAGGTCATGATGATGCTCCAGTCCGCCGGCCCGAACCTCAACAAGGCCGCCCAGGAGGCCCTCAACACCTCCGCGGCCGCCGTCCACGAGTTCCTGCTCAACGGACAGCACGTCGCCCGGGCCCGCGACCAGGAGACGATGAGCATCGCTCAGCTCGGCCAGGTCGCCGAGAAGGCGAGCCAGAACGCGAAGGCGGAGACGCTGGCGGCCAAGGAGGCCTCCGACCGCGCCGTCCGCGCCGCCGCCGACGCCAAGGCCGCCGCGGAGAAGGCCGCTTGGGAAGCCTCCCAGGCGCAGGCCTCCTCCAAGGAGGCCCGCGCGGCCGCACTGCGCGCCGCCGACGCGGCGACCGGCGCCGCCGCCGCGGCCCGGACCGCGATCCAGGCCGCCAACACCGCCATGTCCGCCGCACGGCAGGCGGCCCACGCGGCTGCGGCCGCCGCCAGCGCCGCCACGGCCGCCGGCAACGCCGCGTCCCGCGCGTACAACGCGGCGTCCGCCGCCTCCAGGGACAACGCCCAGGCCGGTGCGGCCCGGGACGCCGCACGGGTGGCCCGCGAGGCCGCCGAGGGCGCCCAGACCATCGCGAACGCGCTGTCCAGCGCGATCGACTCGCTCGTCGCGTCGGTCGGCTCCGCCAAGGCGGCCGTGAGCGCGAGCAAGAACGCCGCCGCTTCGGCCGCCGCCGCCGCCGAGGCCGGACGCCAGTCCGGCATCTCCAGCGCCGAGGCCCAGCGCGCGAACAACGCCGCCGCCCGGGCCCGGGCCGCCGCCACCACCGCGGAGAACGCCGCGGGCAACGCCGAGCGGCTGGCCGGGCAGGCCATCACCGCCGCGCGGGCCTCGCACAAGGCCGCCAACGACGCCGTGGACCACGCCCGGAAGTCGGCCGCTGCCGCTGAGGAGGCCGCTGCCCACGCGGGTCAGGCCGTCAACTTCGCCAACCAGTCGAAGGTGCACGCGGACCGGGCTGCCGAGGCCGCCAAGACGGCCGCGGACGCGGTGACCCAGGCGAGCGTCATCGAGAAGACCGCCCGCGAGACCGAGGCGGCGCAGCTCCAGGCCCAGCAGGAGCAGGCCATCGTCGTGGCCCAGGACCTGAAGGCCCAGGACCAGGCCAAGCGCAAGACGGCCCGGGCCAACGAGGCCGAGGCCACCCGGCGCGACGCGCAGACCAACCAGCTCCTCGGTGAGGCCGTGGCGCCGGGCGTGACCGAGGCCGACGCCGCCACCAAGGGCCGCAAGGCCGCCGTACGGATCATCGAGACCGGTGGCGCCTGGACCAAGATGGCCGCCGAGACGGCGCTGTCCGGCACGGACGCCGACGTCGTCTCCTGGGTGCGCAGCGCCCGCCCCGTCGCGGAGGAGCAGGACGACCGCGAGCGGGTCGGCACCATGACCGTCACCGGTTCCCCGGCACTGCGCCCCGCGGCCGGTGCCGCGCTGAGCAGCCCGTACTCGACCGTCTCCACCTTCCTGAAGACGGGCCAGTACCAGGCGCAGATCGAGGACTTCCGGGTGGAGGTCCTGAAGATCTCCCAGACCGGTGGCCCGGTCGTGCAGAAGGAGGCCGACGCGGCGATCAACGCGAAGACCCCGGAGGCGCTGCGCCAGTTCCTGGAGACGGGCTGGTACGACGCCCGTATCGAGGACGACCGGATGATCGCCCTCGACGTCGCCCGCAACGGCGGACCGCAGGGTCAGGCCAGGGCGCAGGTCGTCCTGTCCGGACCGCCGAGCATGCTGCACGAGTTCGCGACCGTGGGCCGTTTCCAGGCCGCCAAGGAGGACAGCGAGTCCGCCACGCACATCGAGACCGTCCGCGGTCTGATCGCGAAGGCCGCGGGGGCCGCGGCGAGCGCGAGCCAGAGCGCCTCGCTGGCCGCCGAGTACGCCGCCACCGCCAACGACGCCAAGAACGACGCGCTGCGCTACGCGCAGGACGCCCGTAACTCCGCGATCAAGGCCGAGGGTTACGCCACCGACGCCAAGAACTCCGCCAAGGCGGCCGACGTGTCCGCGCAGCAGGCCACGAACTCGGCCCAGCAGGCGAGGAACGCGGCGGCGCAGGCGAGGAACGCGGCCCAGTGGGCGGAGAGCTCCGCCAAGTCGGCGAGCTACTCCGCGGCTCGGGCCAGCGCCTCCGCCTCGGACGCGTACGCGTCCGCCGACCGCGCGCGCAACGACGCGCTGGCGGCCGGCAAGAGCGCGGCCGAGGCCAAGATCGAGGGCACCCGTGCCCTCGGCGCCCTGATGAACAAGATCATCGAGGAGTTCAAGCCCAAGCCGAGCATCAGCGTCACGGGCAAGGGCGAGTTGCAGCCGGGCTCCGACCAGGCCGAGCACCCCAAGTACAACAGCGCGTCCTTCTGGGACAAGCTGCTGGCGTCGCAGTGGGCGCCGCAGGTGGCCGCCGCCGGTACGGGCGTCTGCGCGCTCGGCGATTTCGCCTGCCGCCTCTACGAGCGGTGGCTGTTCGTGCGCAACGACAAGCCCTACGACCTGACGAACGACGACTTCACCAAGATGTTCTCGGCTCCGGGCTGGCAGGACCGCCGGTTCAAGCAGCTGAAGGAGTTCGCCGAGCAGGCCTCGGCCCAGTGCCCCGGCGGCGTCGGTACCACCTGCCGCATGGGCATGGACTCCTGGTGGAAGAACGACAGCTTCAGCTTCTCGGAGAACACCGACCTCTGGGCGGCGATGCGCGGGTTCAGCTACCGCCAGAGCGGTGACCTGGAGTTCACCAAGCTGGAGGGCGGCAAGTTCCGCATCAAGGGCGACGTCCGCATCGACGTCTACAAGGACTACAACTTCGACGCGGGCGACGGCGGCACGCCGCTGGGCGCGTGGGCCGCGCTGCCCCCGGTCGGGTACGGCAAGGACTTCGCCATCCAGGGCAGCAAGGTGACGTCGATCGACATCACCAGGTAGTCGGAACCCGTCATATGATCTTGCCGACGAACAGAGAAGGTGGCTCGATGCGCATACGCACGGTGATCCGTTCCGCGGTGGCCGTCGTCACGGCCGGTGTCCTGCTGTCCGGGTGCGGCGCCTCCCGCCAGGAGGTGCTGGACACGTTCGGGCTGGAGCTGCCGGCCTGCGAGACCGAGAACCTGCGCTTCTCCGGTTCCAAGATGTTCGGAGCGGAGATGACGCTGAGCTTCACCGCGTCGAAGTCATGTGCGGACCAGTACCTCACGGACCACGGCGTCGACCTCGCGGTCTCCACGCAGTGGCCGTACGGCGAGACCATCGTCGACGGGAAGCGGAAGCCGCAGGCCAAGACGCCGTTCCCGGCGGACGCCATGGAGGAGCTCGGGCTGAAGGTGGAGCCCGGGCGCTCGTACCCCATGTACACGGCCTTCACCACGTCCAAGAAGCCCACCTTCGACCTGCTGGTCGACGAGCGGGGTGACCGGGTGAGCGTGTACCTGGTGTCCGTGACCCTCCCCGACTAGTACGCGGCGGGGGCAGACAGCAATCGAGGGGCGGTCTCATCCGAGACCGCCCCTCGACCGTTTTCGACGACACCGCGGGCGGCCGGGCCCAGGCCTAGGCCTGCGGAACGGCCGCCAGCAGCTCCCGCAGGTCCAGCGGCATCACGGCGATCTCGATCGTCCCGCCGCCCGCGTAGGCGCAGGTCACGATCCGCGACCCGGGGTTGATGGAGATGCCCTCCCGCACGGAGGGCACCCGCACCGCGGTGGCGCGGCCCTCGGCCAGCACCACGGGAGCACCGCGCCGCGGGACCCAGCGGGCCGCGCCCGGCTCGGCGTACACCCGGCCGATGCGCCAGCGGCCCTCGCCGGCGGGCCGGCGCGCCATGCACGGGATCCCGGCCACGGGCCCGGCGGCCACCCGCGCGCGGTGCTTGCGCCTCAGGAGCCAGCCGGCCCCGGCGGCCGCCGCCGCGAACATCACGAACTCGATCACAGCGCCCATTCAAACAGGCCGGGCTCAGCCACCCAGCTGGGAGGCGCTCGGGACCTTGTCGGTCACCTCGGCGCCCGCGCTCTTGCCCGCCTCCTTGACGCCGTTGATCACGTTCTGGAAGGCGTCGATGTCCGCGTCGCCCGCCTGGCCCTTGCGGAGCTTGTTGCCGAGGCCCTTGAGCGAGTCGATGCCCGCCGTCAGCGGGCCCATCGCCTTCGACAGCAGCGGGTCGCCCTTGGCGTTGTCCGCCGCCGCCTTCAGCCGGTTGTACGCGAAGGCTCCCGCGAGGCCCGCCTTGATGAGCGCGAACGTACGGCCCTTCGCGCCCTTCTTGAACTTGCCCGCACGGTACGGCTTGATGATCCACTGGTACGTCGCCCCGGCCGCGAGTCCGGCGTTGGCGACGAAGCGCGTCTTGGCGAACTTCTGCTTCTCGGCGCTGGTGCTGGGCGAGGGCGTCACCGCGGCCAGCTCGTCCTCCTCCACGGCCGCGGGCTCCGCGGCCGTGAGGGCGGCCAGCTCGGCCACCGCCGCCGCGGAGACCTCCTCGCGTTGGCCCCCGCCGTCACCGCCGCTGCCGCAGGCGGTGGCGCCGGCGACGAGCGCGGTGGACAGGACCAGCGCCGTGAGGGCGCGGCGGAATCGGACGGTGGTGGGTACGGCCACGATTGCCTCCGGGGACTGAGGTGTCCCCCGCAGCCTCACCCCGCCCGCCCGGCCCCACCACCGGGGGGACCCGTTCGGGTTTGCGCGCCGCCAACGGGGCAAGACGCGCTGCATGCCCACACACTCGCGAGTACACGCCCGAGGAAGCAGCCAGGCCGGCCGGACCGTCGCACTGGTGGCGGACGCGCTGGCCTTCGTGATCGCCCTGTGGATCCTGCTGTACCTGCTGGACGCCAACCAGGGCAACGGCCTCGTCGACTTCGTCCACGACGCCGCCGCCTGGCTCTCCGCCTGGTCCTACGACCTGTTCACCTTCCACCGCGAATGGGTCCAGGTCGTCGTCGGCCACGGCATCGCGGCCGTGACCTACCTCGTCGTCGGCCACGTCGCCGCAGGCTGGCTCTACCGCCGCTGATGCGGGGCTGCCGCGGACATCCGTCAGACACCCCCTAGCGGCAGCAGTCCGGCTCCAGGCCGTCCGGGAGCGAGGTACCGCCGAACACCTCTGCGGTCGCCTCGTCCCCGCCCAGCGCCGCGACGGCGAGCAGCAGGGACCCGGCGGTCCAAGTGGTCTGCTCCACCGGCCACACCGCCTTGTCCTCGAAGACGTAGCCCGTCCAGTACATGCCGTTCTCGGCCCGCAGGTGCCCGATCGACCGCAGGATCTCCAGCGCCCGGTCCGACTCCCCCGTCGCCCACAGCGCGAGCGCCAGCTCGCAGGACTCCCCGCCCGTCACCCACGGGTTCGGCAGCACGCAGCGCACCCCGAGGTCCGGGACGACGAACTCCTCCCACCGCTCCTCGATCCGCGCCTTCGCCTCGGCGCCGGTGAGCGCACCGCCCAGCACCGGGTAGTACCAGTCCATCGAGTACCGGGACTTGTCCAGGAACCGCTCCGGGTGGCGGCGTATCGCATGCCCCAGCGCGCCCGCCGCCAGCTCCCAGTCCGGCTGCGGCTCCTCGCGGTGCTCGGCGATGGCCAGAGCGCAGCGCAGTGCCTGGTGGATCGAGGAGGAGCCGGTCAGCAGCGCGTCGGTCACGGCCGTGCCGTCCGCCTCCCGCTTCCAGCCGATCTCCCCGCCCGGCTGCTGGAGCGCGAGGACGAACTCCACGGCCGCGTACACCGCCGGCCACATGCGGTCCAGGAAGGAGTCGTCGCCCGTCGCCAGGTAGTGGTGCCAGACCCCGACGGCGATGTACGCGACGAAGTTGGTCTCCCGGCCGGCGTCCTGCGGCTCGGCGGTGTCCACCCCGTCCGCGCGGTCGGCGTAGGCCGCGTGCCAGGAGCCGTCCTGGTTCTGGTGCCGCGCGAGCCACTCGTACGCCCGCTCCGCGGCCTCGTGCTCGCCCGCGGCGTCGAGCGCCATCGCGGCCTCGGTGTGGTCCCACGGGTCCAGGTGGTGGCCGCGGAACCACGGGATGGCCCCGTCCGCGCGCTGTGCGGCGAGGATCCCCGCCACCGTCTCGGCGGCCTGCTCGGCGGTCAGTACGCCGTCCAGGACCAGGTGTTCCGGCTCGGTGCGCCCGGGCGAGGTCACAGGGCCGCGCCGACCGGGAGGTGCGGCTTCGTCGCGTACGCCACGAAGCTCTTGCCGATGACGGGGTTCAGCGCCTGCTCCGCGAGGCGCGTGGCCAGCGGCTTCTTCATGATGTCCCAGACCAGCAGCTTGTGGTACGCCTTGACCGGCAGCGCCTTGTCGTTGTCGACGCCGAAGGCGCACTTGAGCCACCAGTACGGGGAGTGCAGCCCGTGCGCGTGGTGCGTGCCGTACGGCTTGAGGCCGGCGGCCTCCATCTTGCCGAGGAGCTCGTCCGCCTTGTAGATGCGGATGTGGCCGCCCTCGACCTCGTGGTACGCGTCGCTCAGCGCCCAGCAGATCTTCTCGGGGCCGTAGCGCGGCACGGTGATGGCGATGCGCCCGCCGGGCTTGAGGACGCGGACCATCTCGGCGAGCACGCCCTTGTCGTCGGGGATGTGCTCCATCACCTCGGAGATGATCACGACGTCGAAGGACTCGTCGGGAAAGGGCAGCGCGAGGGCGTCGCCCTCCATCGCGGTGGCGGTGGCGCCGGCCGGGGCCTCGCCGGCCTCCTTCATCGCGGCGAACCACTTGGCGACCTCGCGGATCTCCTCGCCGTTGCGGTCGACGGCGACCACCTGGGCGCCGCGCCGGTAGCACTCGAAGGCGTGCCGGCCTGCGCCGCAGCCCAGATCGAGCACACGGTCGCCTGCGGCGAGCGGGAACCGGGAGAAATCGACGGTCAGCACGGGGTCCTGCCTTCGCGGAGGTGGGGGCGGGGGGAGATGCGGGGGGTGGTACGGGGGGTGATACGGAACGGCAACGTGATCGGACGCCAGGTCACCGCGGGCGGCGGGTACGGGCGGTCTGCTCGATGGCCGCGCGGTAGTGCACCACGGTGCCCTCGGCGGCCTTGGCCCAGGTGAACCGGGCCAGGACCCGCTCGCGCCCGGCGGCGCCGAGGCGGGCGCGCAGCTCCGGGTCGCCCAGCAGCCGGGCCAGCGCGGCGGACAGTGCTCCCGCGTCGCCCGGGGGCACCGCGAGGCAGGTCTCGCCGTCGGGGCCGGCCACCTCGGGGATGGCTCCGCCAGTGGTGGCGACCAGCGGGGTGCCGGTGGCCATGGCCTCGGCCGCCGGGAGCGAGAAGCCTTCGTAGAGGGAGGGCACGCAGGCGATCTGCGCGCTGCGGACCAGGTCGACGAGCTCGGCGTCGGTGATGCCCTTGACGAAGCGGACGGCGTCCTGGAGCCCGTACGTCTCGATCGCGCGGGCGACCGGTCCGCGCTCGGCGCGCTTGCCGACGACGACGAGGTGGGCGTCGGGCTGCTCGGTACGGAGCTTCGCGAGCGCCTCGACGAGGTGCACCAGGCCCTTGAGCGGAACATCGGCGCTGGAGGTGGTCACGATCCGCCCCGGCACCTCGGCGATGGTGGCGTCGGGCGACCAGAGGTCGGTGTCGGCGCCGATGTGCACGACGTGGATGCGCTCGTCGCGCACGCCCAGGTGCTCGGCGATCTCCTGCTGGGAGGAGCCGGAGACGGTGAGCACGGACGGCAGGCGGCGGGCGACGCGGCCCTGCATGCGCGTGAAGGCGTACCAACGGCGCACGGAGGCCCGCTTCTTGCGGTCCTTGGCGGCGGCGAGGTCGAGCCCCCGATCGACGGTGATGGGGTGGTGGATGGTCGTCACCAGGGGTGCGCCCAGGTCGCCGAGGAGTCCGTAGCCGAGGGTCTGGTTGTCGTGGATGACGTCGAACTCACCGGCGCGGCCGCGCAGATGGCGCCGGGCCCGCAGCGAGAAGGTCAGCGGCTCGGGGAACCCTCCGGTCCACATGGTGGCGACCTCGACGGCGTCGATCCAGTCCCGGTACTCGTCGCGCTTGGGCGTGCGGAACGGGTCGGGGCTGCGGTAGAGGTCCAGGCTCGGCAGCTCGGTGAGGGTGGCACCGGTGTCGAGCACCGGGTAGGGCTGCGCGCCGATGACCTCGACGGAGTGCCCGAGCTTGACGAGCTCGCGCGAGAGGTGACGGACGTAGACGCCCTGGCCGCCGCAGAACGGGTTCCCCTTGTAGGTGAGGAGTGCGATGCGCAACGGGCGGTCGCCGTCGGTGGCGGAACCCACGAAAGGGCTCGTCACCATGGCCTCAGCGGTCACTCTCGGCCCCCTTCTCCCTGCACTTTCGCCGGAGCGTAACCGCTCGGATAATGTAGAACAAGTTTCAGACTTGATCCGTTGAAGACCATTGAATCTACCGGCCGGGAACCCCACCGTAAGAGGTGGAGCAGGTGATTCGCGCCACGGCTCCGGCGCCTGACATGCTGGCCCCGGAGCAGACCTCGCCACGCCAGGAACGGGACACATGACAGCGGATGCGAAGGCCGTCACGACACCGGCGATCACACCGGCGTCCCCTCCCCTGACGGAACGCCAGGAGGCCCGCCGCCGGCGGATCCTGCACGCCAGCGCCCAGCTGGCCAGCCGCGGCGGCTTCGACGCGGTCCAGATGCGCGAGGTCGCGGAGTCCTCGCAGGTCGCGCTCGGCACGCTCTACCGCTACTTCCCCTCCAAGGTGCACCTGCTCGTCGCCACCATGCAGGACCAGCTCCAGCACATGCACACCACGCTGCGCAAACGCCCCCCGGCGGGCGACGAACCGGCGGCCCGGGTGGCGGAGACCCTGATGCGCGCCTTCCGCGCCCTCCAGCGCGAGCCGCACCTGGCGGACGCGATGGTGCGCGCGCTGACCTTCGCGGACCGCAGCGTGAGCCCCGAGGTGGACACGGTGTCCCGGCTGACCACGGCGATCATCCTGGACGCGATGGGCCTGGACGCCCCGCCGACCCCGGAACAGCTCTCGGCGGTCCGCGTCATCGAGCACACCTGGCACTCGGCCCTGATCACCTGGCTCTCGGGCCGCGCCTCAATCGCCCAGGTCAAGATCGACATCGAAACGGTCTGCCGCCTGATCGACCTGACGGCACCGGAAACGTCCTGATCCCACCGCCCCCGGTGCGCGGCCGGCCGGGGGCACGGGGGGGGAGAGAGAGCGGGGGTGCTGTTGGGCGGTGGCTTCGACGGGTTTGGGGGTTTCCCGTCAGTCCCATCGTCTCTCCGTGTCGGTCCGCCCTGTCAAGGGCGCTCCCTGCGGTCGCGTCGCTGCGCGATGGCCTTCGGCCACCCTTGACAGACCGGCCCGCCACGGAAAGACAGGACTGTCGGGAAACCCCCAAACCCTTCAACGCCACTGACCCAGACAAGTCCCGCCCCCGCACCCCCGACCCGACCCGACCAACCCCCACCCCCCTACTCCTCCGGGGGGAACACCGCCTCGCCCGTGTCCGCCAGGGTGATCATGATGGCTTCGACCGGGCAGCCCTCGGCCGCCGTGAGGATCGGCTCGTTCGCGTCCGACTCCGGTGAGCGCGGGTGCGACTGGCGGGCCGAGTCGAGGGCGAAGCCCTCCGGGGCGTGGTTCACGCACATCCCCGAGCCGATGCAGACCCCGCGGTCCACCTCGACGTGCCAGCGGTCGCCCATCACTCACCCGCCGCAGGCGGCTGGTAGCCCGCCGGGAGGTGGATCATCTTGTGCTCCAGGTACTCGCTGAGCCCCTCGGGCCCGAACTCCCGCCCGACGCCGCTGTTCTTGTAGCCGCCGAACGGCCCCAGCATGTCCAGGCTGAAGGTGTTCACGTTGAAGGTGCCGGTCCGGACCTGGCGGGCGAAGTCGATGCCGTGCTCCACGTCTCCCGTCCAGACGCTGCCGCTGAGCCCGAACTCCGAGTCGTTGGCGACCCGTACCGCTTCCGCCTCGTCCCCGTACGGGATCAGGCAGACGACCGGACCGAAGATCTCCTCGCGGGCGATACGCATCGAGTTGGTGACGTCGCCGAAGAGGGTGGGCTCCACGTACCAGCCCTGCTCCAGGCCCGCCGGGCGGCCGCCGCCGGTGAGGACCTTCGCGCCCTCCTCCTGCCCGATCCGGATGTAGTCCAGCGACCGCTGCTGCTGCCGCTGGGCCACCAGCGGCCCGAGCTGCGTCGCCGGGTCGAGCGGGTCGCCGACCACGAGCGCCCCGGCCGCGGCGGCGAGGGCCTCTGCGACCTCCTCGTAGCGGCTGCGCGGAGCGAGTACCCGGGTCTGGGCCACGCACGCCTGGCCGTTGTTCATCCAGGCCGCCGGCACGATCCCGGCGATGGTGGTCTCCAGGTCGGCGTCGCCGAGGATGACGGCGGCGGACTTGCCGCCCAGCTCCAGCGTGACCCGGGTGAGGTTGCGCGAGGCGACCTCCATGACGCGCCGGCCGGCCGCGACCGAGCCGGTGAAGGCGACCTTGTCGATGCCGGGGTGCCCGACCAGGTACTCGCTGACCTCGCGGTCTGCGGGCAGGATCGACAGCACGCCCTCCGGCAGCCCGGCCTCGCGGGCGATGTCGGCCAGGATGTAGGAGTCGAGCGGCGCCTCGGGGGACGGCTTGAGGATCACCGCGGAACCGGTCAGCAGCGCCGGCGCGAGCTTCGCCGCGGCCACGAACTGCGGGACGTTCCACGGGATGACGGCCGCGACGACCCCGACGGGTTCGCGGCGTACGAGGATCGGCCCGAGCACGCCCTGGCGGTGCTCCTCGTACGGGTAGGCGCGCGCGACCGTGATCGCGGCGTCGTAGACCATCATCGGGCCGAGCGCCTGGGCGAGGATGCTCCAGGAGTACGGGGACCCGTTCTGGGAGCTGATCGAGCGGGCTATCTCCTCGTGCCGGACGGCGAAGGCGTCCTTGATCCGGCTGACGACGGCGATCCGCTCGTCCAGGGACATCCGCGGCCAGGGGCCCTCGTCGAAGGCCTTGCGCGCGACGGCGACGGCGCGGTCCACGTCCGCCTTCGAGGCGTGCGGGACGCTGCCGATGACCTGCTCGGTGTGGGGGGAGACGATCTGGATCGTGTCGGAGCCCAGCGGATCCGTCCACTCCCCGCCGATGAACAGTTGTCCGTGTTCCACGAGCTCGGTCATGGCTGATGCCTCCTGCGGCTTGGCGTTCCAGAACTGATACCAGTTCTAGTTCCAGGAGTCCACGGCCAGGACGGAACGGGGGTCCGAACCGGCCCGCCGACAGGCCGGAAGATCCAACGACTAGTCAGAACGGCCTGAAGATGGTCGACTTGGGCGACTACTGCAACATGTTCTCGTTCTCTTCCCGCTCGCAGCGCACACAGGGAGTCCCCATGTCACAGGACGCGTCACAGGTCACCGACCACGGCGGCGGCGTGTGGGGCATCAAGGTCCTCATCCCCGACAACCCGCTCGGACACACCCTCGTCCACCTCCTCGACACCGACCGCGGCCCGGTCCTCATCGACACCGGCTGGGACGACCCGGAGTCCTGGGACACCCTCGTCGCCGGCCTCGACACGCTCGGCATCGCCGTCGCCGACGTCCACGGCGTGGTCATCACCCACCACCACCCCGACCACCACGGCCTGTCCGGCCAGGTCAGGGAGGCCTCCGGCGCCTGGATCGCCATGCACGCCGCCGACACCGCGGTCGTCGTACGGACCCGGGCCTCCGAACCCGGTGTCTGGTTCGACTACATGAGCGACAAACTGGCCGCCGCCGGCGCCCCCGAGGCGCACGTCGCCCCCCTGCGCGCGGCCCGCGCGAGCGGCCGGATGCGCACCCTGCCCGGGCTGCGGGCCGCCGTCCCCGACCGGGAGATCGTCCCCGGGGAGCTGCTGCCGCTGGCCGGCCGCCGGCTGCGGGCGATCTGGACCCCGGGCCACACCCCCGGCCACGTCTGCCTCCACCTGGAGGAGCAGCACCCCGCGAACCTCCCCGGCAACGGCCGCCTCTTCTCCGGGGACCACCTGCTGCCCGGGATCTCCCCGCACATCGGCCTGTACGAGGCCCCGGACGAGCACGGGGTCACCCAGGTCACCGACCCCCTCGGCGACTACCTCGACTCCCTCGAACGCATCGGCCGCCTGGACCCGGCCGAGGTGCTCCCCGCCCACCAGCACGCCTTCACCGACGCCCCGGCCCGCGTACGCGAGCTGCTGGACCACCACGAGGCGCGGCTGACCGGGCTGTGGCGACTGCTGGCCGAGCCGCTGACCCCGTGGGGGCTGGCGGAGCGGATGGAGTGGAACCGCCCCTGGGAGCAGATCCCGTACGGCTCCCGCAACATCGCCGTCTCCGAGGCGGAGGCGCACCTGCGGCGGCTGGTGAAGCAGGGCCGGGCGGAGGCGGTCCCGGACAGCGACCCGGTGGCGTACAGGGCGGTGGTGTAGGGGCGCCGACTCAGGGGGCGGCCCCGGCTGTAAGGGGCGATCCCGCCCGGCGCCACCCGGCCCGAAGGCTACGGGCCGGTAGAGTGAGTCCGTCGTCCACACTTCCGTACGGGGGGAAGCCGGTGCAATTCCGGCGCTGACCCGCAACCGTGACCCACCCCGGCGATGCCCGGGCGGGGAGCCGGAATGCCCTGTACCGGAGGTGCGCGGCTCACGCCGCCGGTCCCTCCGGCGGCCGGCACCGTCGAGGTACACGGAGCCGGAGCCCGGTGCCTGTGCGTGCCTGCCTCCAGCTCCCCAGCACGAGAGGCACCCGCCCCATGAACGTCCGCCGCAGCGCTGCCGCGCTCGCCGCCTCCGCCGTGCTCTGCGTGGGTGCCGCTCCCGCAGCCCTCGCCGACACCGCGCCGCCCTCGCCCTCCGCCCCGGTGGTCCCGTCCGGGCTCTACGGCAAGAACGACCCGACGTACGACGGGGTCTTCCGCCAGTCGCTCGCCTTCCTCGCCCAGCACACGGCCGGGGTCAAGCCGGCCGCGCAGGCCGTCGACTGGCTGACGGGGCAGCAGTGCGCGAACGGCGCCTTCCCCGCCTTCCGCGCCGACACCGCCAAGGCCTGCGACGCGACGACGTACATCGACTCCAACGCCACCGCGGCCGCCGTGCAGGCGCTGGCGGCGCTCGGCGGTCACGACGAGACGGTGAAGAAGGCCGTCGCCTGGCTGAAGTCGGTACAGAACGAGGACGGCGGCTGGAGCAACAGCCCCGGCGGCGCCATGGACACCGGTACGGACGCCAACTCCACCGGCATCGTGATCGGCGCCCTCGCGGCGGTCGGCGAGAAGCCCGACACGGTGAAGTCCAAGACCGGCAGGACGGCCGACACCGCCCTGGAGGAGTTCCAGATCACCTGCCGGGAGGAGGGGACCACCGGCGACACCCCCACCGGCGCGTTCGCCTTCCAGCGGGACAAGGGCGTCCTGCTGCCCAACGCCGACGCCACCGCCGCGGCGGTGCTCGGCCTCCTGGGCAAGGGCATGACCGTCGAGGCCCCCAAGGCCGACCAGCCCGTCGCCGAGCACCCGGTCAACTGCAAGGCCGGCGCCGCCGGCCCGGGGGACGCGGCCGAGGGCGGTGCCCGGTACCTGACCGACACCATGGCCAAGTCCGGCGACCACCTGGTGTCCTCCCTCGCGGGCGCGGGCGAGCAGCCCGACTTCGGCAACACAGCCGACGCGGTCATCGCGCTCGCCGCGGGCGGCCACAAGGACGCCGCCGCGAAGCCGCTGGCCTGGCTGGAGCAGAACTCCGCCGCGTGGGCGAAGAAGGCCGGCCCGGGCGCGTACGCCCAGCTGATCCTGGCCGCGCACGCGGGCGGCAAGGACCCGAAGTCCTTCGGCGGCACCGACCTCGTGGCCGAGCTGAACGCGCAGGGCCCGGCCCCGCAGGGCGCGGACGCCGCGACCAAGGTGGAGACCGGGCAGGACAAGCCCTCCGGCGGCCAGAGCGTGTGGTGGATCGTCGGCGCGGGCGCCGCGGCCGGCCTGGGCATCGGCATCCTGCTGAGCGGCCGCCGGAAGAAGAACCAGCTCTGATGCGGCGGCTCACGACAGCTGCCCTGTCCCTCGGGGTGACCTTCGCGGTGGCCTTCGGGGTCCTGGTGACCCTGCTGGCCGCCACCCCGGCGCTGGCGGCGGGCTACCGCTACTGGTCGTTCTGGGACGGCGCCGGCGGGCAGTGGGCGTACGCCACCCAGGGGCCCTCGATCGCCCGCCCCGCGGACGGCACCGCGCTGGGCTTCCGCTTCGCGGTGAGCCAGGACGCCTCCGCCGAGGCGGCGAAGCCGCGGGCCGCGGCCGACTTCGAGGCCGTCTGCGGGGCCACCGCCGCGGTGGAGGGCCGCAAGCGGGTCGCCGTCGTCGTCGACTTCGGCGTCCCGGCGGACGCCCCGGCCGGCGAGACCCCGCCGCAGGACGCCCCGCGCACGGCCTGTGCGCAGGTGGCCCCCGGGGCCACGGCGGCCGAGGCCCTGGCGGCGGTCGCGAAGCCGCTGCGCTACGACAGCTCGGCGCTGCTCTGCGCGATCTCCGGCTACCCGAAGCAGGGCTGCGGCGACCAGGTCGCCGAGGCCGAGCCCAAGACCTCGGCCTCTGCCCCCTCTGCCCCCTCTCCCGCCCCGTCCGCGCCCGCCGCGGCCGGGGACTCCGGCGACGGCGGCCCCTCCGCGGGCCTCCTGGCGGGCATCGCCGCGGTCCTCGCCCTGGCCGCGGCCGCCGTCTGGCAGTCCCGCCGCCGCAACCGATGACGGAGCCCGACGCTCCGGGCGCGGCCGAAGCCGAAGCCGCGGCCCCCGAGGCCCCGGCCGCGCCCGGCCGCGGCCCGGGGCGCGCCACCGGCCCCCGGCCGCCCACCGGAGCCGCTCCCGCCGACGGGACCCCGCCCCGGGGGAGCCGGCCCGGGGCGCAGGGCGGCCCGCACGGATCGGCGTACAAAAAATGGCGGCCCCCGCAGGCCGACCGGGCCACCGCCCTGCACGCGGGTGCCTGGTGGCTCTGGGCCCTCGGCCTGGCCACCGCCGCCTCCCGCACGACCAATCCGCTCCTGCTCGGCCTGATCATCGGCGTCGCGGGCTACGTCGTCGCGGCCCGCCGCACCGCCGCCCCCTGGGCGCGTTCCTACGGGGCGTTCCTCAAGCTCGGCCTCTTCGTCATCGGCCTGCGCCTCCTCTTCTCCATGCTGCTCGGCTCGCCCGTCCCCGGTTCGCACACCCTGTTCACCCTCCCGGAGGTCCCGCTCCCGGCCTGGGCCCAGGGCATCCGCTTCGGCGGCAGGGTGACCGCCGAGCAGCTGGTCTTCGCCTTCTACGACGGCGCCAAGCTGGCGACCCTCCTCGTCTGCATCGGCGCCGCGAACGCCCTCGCCAATCCGGCCCGGCTGCTGAAGTCCCTGCCCGCGGCCCTGTACGAGGCCGGGGTGGCGGTCGTCGTCGCGATGACCTTCGCGCCGAACATGGTCGCCGACGTCGTCCGCCTGCGGACCGCCCGCCGGCTGCGCGGCCGCCCCACGGGCGGGGTGAAGGCCGTCCTCCAGATCGGTCTGCCGGTCCTGGAGGGCGCCCTGGAGCGCTCCGTCGCGATCGCCGCGTCGATGGACGCGCGCGGGTACGGGCGCACCGCCGAGGTCCCGCCCGCCGTCCGGCACACCACCAACGTCCTGACCCTCGGCGGCCTGCTCGGCATGTGCGCCGGCACGTACGGGCTGCTCGCCGCGGAGGGTGCCTCGTACGGGCTGCCCGTGCTCGGCATCGGCCTGCTGCTGGCCCTCGCGGGCCTGCGGCTCGGCGGGCGCCGCTCGGTGCGGACGCGCTACCGGCCCGACCGCTGGGGTCCGCGCGCCTGGCTGGTCGCCGGTTCGGGCGCGGCCGTCGCCGCGCTCCTCGTGTACGCGGGGACCGTCGCCCCGGACGCGCTGCGCCCGGGCGTGGTGCCGCTCGTCGCCCCCGAGCTGCCGTTGTGGCCCGCGGCCGCGGTCCTGATCGGCCTGCTGCCCGCCTTCGTGGCACCCGTTCCGCCCAAGGAGGCGTCGTAGTGATCCGCTTCGAGCAGGTGTCGGTCACCTATGCCGGCGCGTCCTCCCCTTCCCTCGCGGGCGTCGACCTGGTGGTCCCCGAGGGCGAGCTGACGCTGCTGGTCGGCCCGTCGGGGGTCGGCAAGTCCACCCTGCTGGGCGCCGTGTCCGGGCTGGTCCCCCACTTCACGGGCGGCACCCTGCGCGGACGCGTGACCGTGGCCGGGCGGGACACCCGTACGCACAGGCCGCGCGAGCTCGCGGACGTGGTCGGCACGGTCGGCCAGGATCCCCTGGCGCACTTCGTGACGGACGTGGTCGAGGACGAGCTGGCGTACGGCATGGAGTCCCTGGGCCTGCCACCTGCGGTGATGCGCCGCCGGGTCGAGGAGACCCTTGACCTGCTCGGCCTGAACGAGCTGCGGGACCGCCCGATCGCCACGCTCTCCGGCGGCCAGCAGCAGCGGGTCGCGATCGGCTCGGTCCTGACCCCGCACCCCCGGGTCCTGGTCCTGGACGAGCCGACCTCGGCGCTGGACCCGGCCGCGGCGGAGGAGGTCCTGGCGGTGCTCCAGCGCCTGGTGCACGACCTCGGGACGACGGTGCTGATGGCCGAACACCGGCTGGAACGGGTGGTCCAGTACGCCGACCGCGTGCTGCTCCTGCCGTCCCCCGGGGCGGCGCCGGTCCTGGGGCCCCCGGCGGAGGTCATGGCCGTCTCCCCCGTCCATCCCCCTGTGGTCTCCCTGGGCCGCCTGGCCGGCTGGTCCCCGCTGCCCCTGTCGGTCCGCGACGCGCGCCGGATGGCCGGGCCGCTCCGCGCCCGGCTGGATCCAGCCTCGCCGGCGCTTGAGGCGCGCGGTCCGGGGCGGAGCCCCGGTTTCGGGAACGGGCGGGGAGGGGGCAGCTCCGCGCAGCGGCACCCCGCACCCCGGCCCGGGCTGCTGGCGCGCCTGCTCGGGCGGGGCGAGCCCGCGGCCACCCCGGCCACCCCGGCCTCCGCGACCGACACGGTGGCGGAGGTGCGCAACCTCACCGTCCGCCGCGGCCGCGCGGAGGTGCTCCGCGGCATCGACCTCGCCGTCGCGCCCGGCGAAACCGTGGCCCTCATGGGCCGCAACGGCGCGGGCAAGTCCACCCTCCTGTCCACCCTGGTCGGCACCCTCGCCCCCACCACCGGCGAGGTGACCGTCGGCGGCCGCACCCCCCACCGCACGCCGCCCCCCGAGATGGTCCGCCGCGTCGGCCTCGTCCCGCAGGAACCCCGCGACCTCCTCTACGCCGACACGGTCGCCGCCGAGTGCGCCGCCGCCGACGCCGACGCGCAGGCCGCCCCCGGCACCTGCCGGGACCTGGTCTCCGCCCTGCTCCCGGACGTCCCCGACGACACCCACCCCCGGGACCTCTCCGAGGGCCAGCGCCTCGCCCTCGCCCTGGCCCTGGTGCTCACCGGCCGCCCGGCCCTGCTCCTCCTCGACGAGCCGACCCGCGGCCTGGACTACGCCGCCAAGGTCCGGCTGATCGCGATCCTGCGCGACCTGGCCGCGGCCGGGCACGCCATCGTCCTGGCCACGCACGACGTGGAGCTCGCCGCCGAGCTGGCCCACCGCGTCGTCATCCTGGCCGGCGGCGAGATCGTCGCCGACGGCCCGACGGCGGAGGTCGTCGTCTCCTCCCCCGCCTTCGCGCCGCAGGTGGCGAAGATCCTGGCCCCGGGCCACTGGCTCACCGTGAGCCAGGTCGCCGAGGCGCTGCGGTGAGCCGCACCGCGATGCGCCCGGTCCGGATCGGCCCCCGGGCCGCCGCCGCCCTGGTCCTGGTCACCCTCATCGGGATCGCCGCCTTCGGCTGGCCGCTGCTGGCCGACCGGCAGTCCGGGCTGGCGCACTCCCAGGACGCCCCGTGGCTCTTCGCCGCGCTGCTCCCGCTGCTCGTCGCGGTCGTCGTCGCGACCGTCGCCGACGACGGCATGGACGCCAAGGCGGTGGCGATGCTCGGGGTGCTCGCCGCGGTGGGGGCGGCGCTGAGACCGCTGGGCGCGGGCACGGCCGGGCTGGAGCCCATGTTCTTCCTGATGGTGCTGAGCGGCCGGGTCCTCGGCCCCGGCTTCGGCTTCGTCCTCGGCTCGGTGACGATGTTCGCCTCGGCCCTGCTGACGGGCGGGGTCGGACCGTGGATGCCGTTCCAGATGCTGGCCATGGGCTGGTTCTCGCTGGGCGCCGGACTGCTGCCCGGGCCGGAGCGGATCCGGGGCCGGGCGGAGCTGCTGATGCTCGCGGCGTACGGCTTCGCGGGTTCGTTCGCGTACGGCACGATCATGAACCTCCAGGGCTGGGTGCTCCTGCAGGGCATGGGCCAGGGCATCTCCTTCCACCCGGGGGACCCGGTGGCGGCGAACCTGGCGCGCTTCGCCGCGTACTGCCTGGCGACCTCGCTGGGCTGGGACCTGGGGCGGGCGGCGCTGACCGTGGTCCTGACGCTCACGCTCGGCGCGACGCTGCTGAAGGCGCTCCGGCGGGCGACTCGTAAAGCTGCCTTCGATGCGCCGGTTTCCTTCGATTCGGGGGTTTCGGGCACCGCCGACCACGCCCCCGAAAGGGGTACGAAGGGTGACAGAAGGTGAGATCTGGGGCCCTCGGCGGTGACCCGCCCCACAGGACCTAGGTCACATACGAAGCGGGATCGTAGTCCTCGGGCGGTCCTTATCCGCCCCCTCATCCCGGCCCCCACCTGCACGGATGCCGTCCGGTGCGACGGGGGGCCGTTGCGCCCCGGCTGCGAGGACCACTAGTAAGAGGGGTCGTTGCCAGGGGATCCGGGCGTCTGTAGAACTGGATGAGTCGCAAGGCGGCAGGGGTGTTTCACCCCCGCTCCACAAGCCGCCGACGAACCCCTCTCCTCCGCGTGAGTGG
>NZ_JBVJUY010000035.1:0-94623 GCF_055604165.1 Streptomyces sp. NPDC037242 | reverse complement strand
CCCCCCCCCCCCCCCCCCCCCCCCCCCCCCCCCCCCCCCCCCCCCCCCCCCCCCCCCCCCCCCCCCCCCCCCCCCCCCCCCCCCCCCCCCGCTGCGGCGTCCGGCGTTTCGGTGGGCGCAACGTGTCCGGCATGTCGGCTTGACCGATGGACCTGCGGCGACGTACCTTCTGGCGCACCGGTCCGTGAGTACATGAATGGAGGCGAAGTCGGATGTCGATCATCTCCGACGCGCATCGCCTCGCTCACGAGACCGCCTGGGCTCCGGGTCGTGTAGCACACGGCTGTTGAGCAGCCCCATTTCCGGTGCGCCCTGTTGCGGCCCCGGAGTTTTCTCATTTCTTCCACCGGCTGCGGCACGTTACTGCGTGCTGATTCACGCGCCGGGTTGTCGAGCTGCGCCACCCGAAGAAGAAGGCTCCCGAAATGGCGACTAGGACAGTCAGATCCACCATGCTCCGAAATGGGTACGTCCCGTGGTAGCGGCGCGGATTACCGTCAATGGCAAGGAAGCGCCGATCTCACCGGCCGCTCCTCACACCACGGTGTTGGATTTTCTGCGCGACCGTGGCCTCACCGGCACCAAGGAGGGCTGCGCCGAGGGTGAGTGCGGCGCCTGTTCGGTCATGGTGGCCCGTCCCGGGGTGAACAGGCCCACCGACTGGGTGGCCGTCAACGCCTGTCTGGTCCCGGTCGCCGCGCTCGACGGCCAGGAGATCATCACCTCCGAAGGTCTCGCCGCCGTCGGCGCACCCGGGGAGCCGCCCGCGCTGCACCCCGTACAGGAGGAGATGGCCGTCCGCGGCGGCTCCCAATGCGGTTACTGCACACCGGGATTCGTCTGCAGCATGGCGGCCGAGTACTACCGGCCCGACCGCTGCGCGCACGCGGCCTCGGACTCTGACTCCGGCTCGGAGGCAGCCGTCGGCGCCGACGCCGAGCACGGTCCGAACGGCTTCGATCTGCACGCACTGAGCGGGAACCTGTGCCGATGTACGGGCTACCGCCCGATCCGCGACGCCGCGTTCGCCGTCGGCACGCCCACGGAGGACGACCCGCTCGGGCAGCGTCGCGAGCAGTCGCCGCCCGAGCCCGCTGCCACCCGGTACACCCAGGACGGCAGCACGTTCCTGCGCCCCGGCACCTTGAACGACGCGCTACGGCTGCTGCGCGAGCGCCCCGACGCGGTGGTGGTCGCAGGCAGCACCGACTGGGGCGTGGAGGTCAACATCCGTGCCCGCCGGGCGGATTGCGTGGTCGCCGTCGACCGGCTGCCCGAACTGCGGGAACTGCGCACCGAATCCGACCGCATCGAGATCGGAGCGGCACTGACGCTCACCGAGATCGAACGCCGCCTCGGCGGCAGCGTCCCGCTGCTGGCAGAGCTGTTCCCGCAGTTCGCGTCCAGGCTCATCCGCAACGGTGCGACGCTCGGCGGCAATCTGGGTACCGGCTCCCCCATCGGAGACAGCCCGCCGGCGCTGCTCGCGCTGGAGGCATCGGTGGTACTCACCGATGCCGACGGTGAGCGCGAGGTCCCGCTGGCGGACTACTTCACGGGCTACCGGCAGAGCGTTCGCCGTCCCGGCGAGCTGATCCGCGCGGTGCGCATCCCGCTGCCGCTGGCGCCGGTCGCGGCCTTCCACAAGATCGCCAAGCGGCGCTTCGACGACATCTCCAGCGTGGCGGTCGCCTTCGCGCTCCACATCGAGGACGGAGTCGTCCGCACGGCTCGGATCGGCCTGGGCGGAGTGGCCGCCACCCCGATCCGCGCCCTCGCCACCGAGGCGGCCCTGGAGGGCAAGCCGTGGGCGGCGCAGACCGTCGAGGCCGCGTCCCGGGTGCTACGGGCGCAGGGCACACCGATGGACGATCACCGTGCCAGCGCCGAGTACCGCTCCGCGATGCTCGGCCAGAGCCTGCTGAAGCTGTACGCGCGAACCACCGAGGCGGTGTCGTCATGAGCCATCTGTCCGAACGTCCCGAAAAGCCCGCCGTCGGCGTTTCGATGCCGCACGAGAGCGCCAACCTGCACGTCACCGGCGCCGCGCTCTACACCGACGACCTGGTCTCCCGGACCAAGGACGTGCTGCACGCCTACCCGGTCCAGGTCCTCAAGGCCCGCGGCAGGATCACCGGGCTGCGCGCCGAGCCCGCGCTCGCCGTGCCCGGTGTGGTCCGCGTGCTGACCGGGGCCGACGTGCCCGGTGTCAACGATGCCGGGATGAAGCACGACGAACCGCTGTTCCCCGACGAGGTCATGTTCCACGGCCATGCGGTCGCCTGGGTGCTCGGCGAGACCCTGGAAGCGGCCCGGCTCGGGGCGGCGGCCGTCGAGGTGGAACTCGAGGAACAGCCCTCCCTGGTCACGCTGCAGGACGCGATCGCGGCCGGCAGTTTCCACGGCGCCCGGCCCGTGATGCTGGCCGGTGACGTCGAGGCCGGCTTCGAGGAATCCGCGCACGTCTTCAGCGGCGAGTTCCAGTTCTCCGATCAGGAGCACTTCTACCTGGAGACGCACGCGGCGCTGGCCCTGGTCGACGAGAACGGCCAGATGTTCGTCCAGAGCAGCACCCAGCACCCCTCGGAGACCCAGGAGATCGTCGCGCACGTGCTCGGCCTGCACAGCCACGAGGTGACCGTGCAGTGCCTGCGCATGGGTGGCGGCTTCGGCGGCAAGGAGATGCAGCCCCACGGGTTCGCCGCCGTCGCCGCGCTCGGTGCCAAGCTGACGGGCCGGCCCGTACGGGTGCGGCTCAACCGGACCCAGGACCTGACCATGTCCGGCAAGCGCCACGGCTTCCACGCCGAGTGGAGGATCGGCTTCGACGCGGAGGGCCGCATCCAGGCCCTGGAGGCCACTTTGACGGCGGACGGCGGGTGGAGCCTGGACCTGTCCGAGCCGGTCGTGGCGCGCGCCCTGTGCCACATCGACAACACCTACTGGATCCCCAACGCGCGCGTCACCGGGCGCATCGCCAAGACCAACAAGGTCTCCAACACCGCCTTCCGCGGCTTCGGCGGACCGCAGGGCATGCTGGTGATCGAGGACATCATGGGCCGGTGCGCGCCGCTTCTCGGCCTGGATCCCATGGAGTTGCGGGAGCGCAACTTCTACCGGCAGGGCCATTCGACCCCGTACGGGCAGCCGGTCACCCACCCCGAGCGGATCTCCACGATCTGGCGCCAGGTGCAGGACGACGCCGGCATCACCGACCGCCGGCGCGAGATCGCGGCCTTCAACGCCGCGCACCCGAACACCAAGCGGGGGCTCGCGCTGACGGGAATCAAGTTCGGGATCTCCTTCAACCTCACCGCCTTCAACCAGGCCGGCGCCCTGGTGCTGATCTACAAGGACGGCTCGGTCCTGATCAACCACGGCGGCACGGAGATGGGGCAGGGCCTGCACACCAAGATGCTCCAGGTGGCCGCGACCACGCTCGGCATCCCGATGCACAAGGTGCGACTGGCCCCCACCCGTACCGACAAGGTTCCCAACACCTCGGCCACTGCCGCCAGTTCCGGGGCGGACCTCAATGGCGCGGCGGTGAAGAACGCCTGCGATCAGTTGCGCGAGCGGCTGCTCCAGGTGGCCGGCACCCAGTTGGGTGCGAACGCCTCCGACGTACGCATCGTCGAGGGGGTCGCGCGCGTGCTGGGCAACGACAAGGAGCTGGCCTGGGACGACCTGGTGCGCACCGCGTACTTCCAGCGGGTCCAGTTGTCGGCGGCCGGCTTCTACCGGACCGAAGGCCTGCACTGGGACGCGAAGAGCTTCCACGGCTCTCCGTTCAAGTACTTCTCCTACGGCGCGGCCGCGACCGAGGTGGAAGTGGACGGGTTCACCGGTGCGTACCGCATCCGGCGGGTGGACATCGTGCACGATGTCGGCGACAGCCTGTCCCCGTTGATCGACATCGGTCAGGTCGAGGGCGGTTTCGTGCAGGGCGCGGGCTGGCTGACGCTGGAGGACCTGCGCTGGGACACCGGGGACGGCCCGAACCGCGGGCGGCTGCTGACCCAGGCCGCGAGCACCTACAAGCTGCCGAGCTTTTCGGAGATGCCCGAGGAGTTCAACGTCAGGCTGCTGGAGAACGCCACCGAGGAGGGCGCGGTCTACGGGTCCAAGGCGGTGGGTGAGCCTCCGCTGATGCTCGCGTTCTCGGTACGGGAGGCGCTGCGGCAGGCGGCCGCGGCTTTCGGGCCCGTCGGAGTCAGTGTGGAACTCGCTTCCCCCGCGACGCCGGAGGCCGTGTACTGGGCGATCGAAGCGGCCCGCGAAGGCGGCGTGCCGCCGGTCGGCGGCGCCGGCGGCCGCAGCGGGATCCCCACCGACGCGAGCGCTTTGAGCGATGCCTGACATGTCCTGGGTGGCCGCGGTCGCGCGGTTGCGGGCCCGCCGGGAACCCGGCGTGCTGGTGACCGTCGCGACCGTACGCGGCCACGCGCCCCGCCGGGCCGGTGCCAAACTCGTCGTCGGCGAGAGCGAGACCTGGGGTTCGATCGGCGGCGGCAACATCGAGGCCGTCGCGATCGACCGGGCCCGCGAGCTCATCGGTACGCCCGAGGCGGATGCGGAGCTGATGGAGTTCGCCCTCAACGACAAGGTCACCGGCCGACACGGCGTGCAGTGCTGCGGCGGAGCCGTCGGAGTGCTGCTCGAACCGCTGCCGGTGGTCCAGGCGGTGGCGATCTTCGGCGTCGGGCACGTCGGGCTGGAGTTGGCACGCATCCTGGCCCGCCACAGCCTCGATCTGCACCTGATCGACTCCCGCGCCGAGGTGCTCGCCGACGAACGGCTCGATGTGCTCGCCGATGCGGTGGCGCAGATCCGCGTCCACCACACGCCGCTGCTCCCGGAGGAGGTGCTCGCGGAGCTGCCGCCCGGCACCCACGTCCTGATCATGACCCACGATCATGCCGAGGATGCCGCGCTGTGCGACGCCGCCCTGCGGACCGCCGGTCTCGGGTCGATCGGGCTGATCGGCTCGGCCGCCAAGTGGGCGCGGTTCCGGCAGCGTCTGTCCGCCGAGGGCGGCCACGATGACGCCGCCATCGACCGGATCAAGACCCCGATCGGAATGGCCGGGATCACCGGCAAGGAACCCGCGACGATCGCGGTGGGCGTTGCGGCGGACCTGCTGCGGTCTTTCGAACGGGCCGCCCCCGGGACCGCTTCCGTGCAGCACTGGTGAGTGACCGGACACGCAGACCGGGCGGCCGGACGCGCGGACCGCGCGTCCGGCCGCATGGGTCAGGGGCAGGTGACCAGGACGATGGAGATGGCGGTGCAGGTGACCGTCGCGGTGTCGTTGGCGCGGTTGGGGTCGGTGGGTGCGGAGACGGTGCGCGCGCCGGTGACCTTGACCGGGCCGAGGGTCAGCAGGTGCAGGGGGACGCGGAACGTCTTGCTCGCGCTCGCCTCGTCGGCGATGGTCCCGTAGGTGCAGGTGACCGTGGTCGCGGCGCTCGTGCATCCGGCGGACAGGTGGGTGGCGGAGGCACCGGGCGGGAGCGTGGCGGTCAGGGTCGCGGAGCTGACGGCGCCCGGGCCGGTGTTGTGCGCGGTGAGGGTGTAGGTCAGGTAGGGCACCAGGAGGCTCAGTTGGGGCTGGGCGGTGAGGTTGACGTCGATGTCCGCGGGCGGCGCGAGGTAGGTGTACTGGCCGGCCGCGGTCACCGGACTGGTACCGCCGGGGGTGGTGACCCGCACGTCCACGGTGCCGGACGCATGTGCGGGGGTGGTGGCAGTGCAGGCGGTGGCGGTGCAGCTGACGCCGGTGGCGGGGGTCGCACCGAAGGTGACGGCGGTGGCTCCGGTGAGGTTGGTGCCGGAGACGGTGACGACGGCGCCGCCCGCTGCCGGGCCGGAAGCCGGGCTGATGCCGGTCACGGCCGGTGCCGCCGAGCCCACGCTCAGCACGTCGAGGGTCTGGTTGCCGTTCTTCACGACGTAGACCAGGGTGCCGTCCGGGCTCACCCCGGCGTCGACGGGGCCGCCGCCGATCGACGTGTTCCCGGTGACGGTGTTCGTCGCGGTGTCGATCGCCGACAGGGTGTTGCTGCCGATGTTGGGCACGTACGCGGTCGTGCCGTCGGGGCTGACCGCCGCGCTCCCCGGGTTGGCCCCGGTGGTGATCGTCGTGGTGACGGTGAGCGTGGCCGGGTCCACCACGGACACGAAGTCGTCGTTGCCGTGGCTTACGTACACCGCTCCGGTGACGGGGTTGACCGTGACCGCGAACGGCTGGTCGCTCAGTGCCACGTTCGCGGTCACGGTGAAGGTGGCGGTGTCGATGACGCTCAGCGTGTTGTCGCCGACGTTGGTGACGTAGGCGCGCGCGCCGTCGGGGCTGAAGGCGACGTCGCGGGCGAACGGGCCGACGGTGAGCGACGCGGCGACGGTGTTGGTGGCGGTGTCGATGAGACGGACCGACCCGTTGGGGTAGGCGGAGTCGACGACGTAGGCCTGGGTGCCCGCCGGGTTGACCGCCACCGTTCTGGGGTCCTGGACCCCGGCGATGGTGGCCGTCGCCGTGTTGGTCGCGGTGTCGACGACACTGACCGAAGCCGCGCCCCGGTTGACCACGTACAGGTGCGCGCTGTCCGGGGTGACCGCGAGCCCGGCCGGGCCGTTGCCGACGGCGATGGTGGCGCCGACGGTGTTGGTCGCGGTGTCGAGCACGGTGACGGTGTTGCCCGGAGTACCCATGAAGACGCCGGAGTTGCTGACGTAGACGTGCTTGCCGTCCGGTGCCACGGCCAGGTTCTCGGGGTTCGCGCCCAGCGGTACGGTGGCGATCACGGTCGGCGTGACCGCGGCCGCCGGCGTGGCGCCCAGGGCGCCCAAGCCGGTCAGGGTGAGGGCGAACGCGGCGGCCCATGCGGTGCGGCGCCGTCTGTGCATGCGGTGCGGGCGTAACCGGGTGATCGCGGACATGGTGAATCCCCCCTCGAAGAGTCGTCGACATGGTCCCAGCGAACATCACCCGCCATGCGGAAGCTTCACAGTTGCCCATTTCAGATCAAGTGATGACCGTTTTGGCGATCTGAATGTCCGCTCGCACCACCCGACTCCCCTGCCCGGGACGCGGCATCGCGGCGACCCTGGAGCAGTGGCCGCCGCGATGACCGGCGGCTACTTCAGGTAGGGGCCCGCGGCTCCGACCCGGCCCGGGGCGGCGTTGCGGCCGCCGAGGTCCAGGACGTAGACGCGTAGGTTGCCCGTACCGGGGGCGGCGACGGACAGCTTGCCGTCGGTGACCGTCCTCACGTCGCCGGTCACGGCGTCCTTGTACGTGCCGTTGGGGACTCCGGTGTAGGCGGCGCCGCCGGAGACGGTGACGAGCGCGAAGCTGTCGACGCCGGTGGCGGCGTCGGTGTAGCGGCGTTTGAAGGCCATGCCGCCGGAGATTCCCTCGGTCGAGTACTGGCCCATCTGCAGCGCCGGGACGGCCCGGCGGATCTCGTTCAGCCGCTGGAGGTGCTTGGCGAGCGGCGCGTCGAGGGTGGCGGCTACGGCTCCGGTGGCGGTGGCGACCTCGGAGAAGCCGGATGCGGTGACCGATCCCGCGATCTTGTCGCCGTAGTAGGCCCGGCCGGTGGTGGCGAGCGGGCAGGTCGGGCCGCAGTCGATCTGCTTTCCGGCCTGGAACTCGATCTCCGAGCCGTAGTACAGGGTCGGGATGCCGCGGAAGGTCCACATCAGGGCCATGTTCTCGGCCCAGGCGTCGGTGCCGCCGGCGTAGCGGGTGGAGGATTTGCCCGGACCGAAGTCGTGGCTGTCGACGTACACGACGTTGTAGGTGGCGTCGTTGTAGCTGTCGTCGCTGTCCTTGCCGTTCTGGAAGGCGTTGTTCGCGTCGCCGAAGTTCATGTGCATGCGCATGTCGATGACGTTCATGCCGGAGAACATGCTGTGGTCGGGGGCGTGGTAGAGGTTGCCGTTGAGGAAGGCGTTGCCGCTGGTGGGCTGCTTGGCCGGGTCGTTGTCGGTGGTGTACTGCTGGACGGCGGCGGTCGCGTCGTCCGCGCTGTAGGACGCGCTGTCCTTCCAGGTGTAGTACTGGGCGGACTGGTTGGCCGAGCCGCGGTTCCACTTGTCGTTGACGAAGGCGCCGACCTCCCCGAACACGTAGAAGTCGGCCGCCTTCTGTGCGCCGAACTGCTGGGCGACGCGCTGCTGGAGGGCGGGCAGGAAGCGCCGGTTCCAGGTGACGCGCGGGATGTGCACGGCGGTGTCGATGCGGAAGCCGTCGACGCCCATGTCGATGTACTTGTTGTACGCACCGATCAGATAGTTCTGCACGGCGGGGTTCTCGGTGTTGAAGTCGGCGAGGTCCTCGTGGATCCAGCAGGAACGGGCGTCCTCACCCTCCCAGTTGCCGATCCAGCACTGGTGGTACAGGTCCTTGGGGAACATCCCGGATGTGGGGTTGGGCCACTGGCAGTTGTAGATGGTGTAGCCCTCGGCGCTCTTGAACTGGGTGGCCACGCCCCAGTTGACGCAGGTGTTGCCGGCCGGTTCGGCGGTCGACCACAGGTCGCCGTTGTAGTACGACTTGCCGCTCTTGGGGTCGACAGTGAGGCCGTCGTACTCGAAGCCGGTCTGCTTCTCGTCGTAGTACCAGGACCACTGCGCGTCGCGCACGCCGTAGACGGTGGGGGTGAACAGGCCCTTGGCTCCCCAGCGCGAGCTGTGGTTGTAGACCACGTCCTGGTAGATCTTGACGCCCTTGGCGTGTGCGGCGTTGATGAGGTCCTGGTAGGAGGCTCCGGCCGATTCGAGGCGGGGATCTACCTTGTAGAAGTCGTAGCCGTGATAGCCGTGGTAATCGTAGTCGGAGCGGTTCAGGACGACCGGGGTGATCCAGATCGCGGAGAAGCCGAGGGCCTTGACGTAGTCCAGCTTCTCGATGAGGCCTTTGAAGTCCCCTCGGAACATGGGGTCGTTGTTGGCCGCGTTGCCGGACTTCACGTTCTGGCTGCCGCCCCGATTGTTGGCGCTGTCCCCGTCGTTGAAGCGGGCGGTGAGTACGAAGTAGATCGGGTCCTTGCGGGGGTCGCCGCCCAGCGGGGCGGACCCGACGGGGGCGGGAGGCCGCGTGCCCGTGGTGGCGGTGGCCGCGGCGGAGGCGCCGGACAGGTTCCCGGCGGCGTCCACCGCCTTCACCGTGTAGGAGTAGGCGGTGCGCTCCTCCAGGCCGGATTCGGTGAGGACCGTGGAGTTGGTGCTGGTGACTACGGTGCCCTGGGATCCGCCGGTCCGGGTGACCTGGTATCCGGTCACACCCCGGTCGTCCGTGGCGGCGTCCCAGGTGACGACGACGGACACGTCGGTGGCGGTGGCCTGTACCCGGGAGGGCACGGTGGGCGCGGTGGTGTCCGGTACGACGGCGGCGCACGGATCGGCGGCGTTCGCGGTGACCTTGGCGTCCTTCACCGTGGTCGGGCCCGGGCCGAGGGCGTAGTTCTTGCCGCTGTTGTTGTCCCAGGTGCCGTTGCCGTTGTTGAAGGTGGCGGCGAGTCCGGTGGCCGAACCGAGCGAGACCGTCTTCTTCACCCACCCCGCGCAGGCCGCGTCCATGCCGATGCCCGGCACCGTGGTCCAGGAGCCGCCGCTCGGCGCCCAGTGCAGGTTGACGGTCGGCCAGCCGACCGTCGTGGTCGAGTAGTAGACGGTGGCGGTCGCGCCCGTACCGGTTCCGGGGTCCGTCGCGCACGGGTCGCTGTGCGCCACGACGCCGTCCTTGACGGTGATCACGCCGGTTCCCAGGGCGTAGTTCTTGCCGCCGTTGTTGTCCCAGGTGCCCTGGCCGTTGTTGAAGGTCGCCTGGAGGCCGGCGGCCGCGCCGAGACTGACCGTCTTCTTCACCCAGTCCGTGCAGGCCGGCTCCATGCCGGCGCCCGGGACCGCCGTCCAGCTGCCGCCGTCCGGTGCCCAATGCAGGTTGTATGCCGTCCAGTTGCGGGTCTTGGTGTAGTAGAAGACCGTCGCCCTGTTCTCGGCCGCTGCCGCCGTGCCGGCCGTGGGGGCCGCTCCGGTGGAGGCATCGACGGCCGGCAGCGCGGCCGCCAGGCATCCGGCGACGGCCGCGGCCAGGGCCGCCGAACGCCCTCCGTGACGTTGTCGCGTACGTGATCTCAAGGTCTGCTCCTCGAAGCGGGGCCCAACGACCCTTCGGCTTCGCGGCATTGAAAACTTGCCGCAAGGTTTTGCGGCAGGCTAGTGGCCTCGTTACCAGCAGGTGAAGCCCTCGTTAAGCAGAAATATCGCGGCCCTGCCCGCCCGAAGGGCCCGACGGGCGCCCTTTTCGGGAGAAGCCGTGCAATAACTTGCAGCATGGAACTGCAAGGTCGCCTAATCCTCGAACGGGACGAACCGAGCCAACGAGGTCCAGTCCAGGGGACTCACGATCTCGGCGAGGCGGACGAAGGGGTCCTGCGAAGCCGCTTGGAGCCACATCACCAAGATCTCCGTATGCCCGTGATCCGCGATGTCCTCGGGCTGCCACCATGACGTCAGTCGAGCACGAACCGTCTCCCGCGGCAGCCACTCCTCGACCCGTGCTTCCGCATCGGCCCGGATCTTGTCGAGATCGTGCACATACAGGTGCGGCGTCGCCGCCATCGCCTTGTCCATGCCCATCAGCCTGAACCGACGGTGCAGGTACGGCGTCCCTTCGAGCATGCCTTCACGGTCGTCGCTCATCGTGATTTCGCGGAGCTCGGCGCGTACCGGTCCCACCTGATAGCTGCGCAGCCCGTCATTGGTCGTCTGGATCATGGGCCAGAGGGTAGGCGCGTCCGACAGGCAGGCCAAACGGCTTTCGTGATCGGTGCGCTCCGCGGCGTACCGGGAATCAGCGACCCGGCGGATTCGTCGGTCCGCCTTGGCTCGTGCGGACGCATTCGATCAGGTAGTCGCCGCTCTCGGGGTCCACGGTCACCCCGTGGGCCTCGCTGTGGAAGCCGGGGAAGGCCCGGTCGAATGCCTCCAGGGCGCGCAGGTACCGCAGCAGCGGGCCGTCCGGGTCGCCGGTGGACTCCCCCGGCATCAGTACGGGAATCCCGGGCGGGGTCACCGTCACCATGGCCGCGGCCACCCGCCCGGCCGCCTCGGCCAGCCGTACGCGCTCGGTGCCGCCCCGTACCAGCAGTTGGTAGCAGTGGCGCGGCGGGGCCACCGGCTCCGGGAGGTCCTGGAAGGCCGCGTCGAGGGCGTCGATCAACTCGGCGCGGGTGAGGTGCTCGTGCATCTGCCGGCACAGCGCGCCGAGAGTCGTACGGCCGTAGCGTCGCGGGAAGCGCTCGACCAGATCCGGTAGGGCTTGGTCCAGGGGGACGTCCGCGTCGTGGAGGGCCTTGAAGTCCATGAGGGCGTCCATCAGGGTGCCCCACTTGCCCTTGGTGATGCCCATGGAGAAGAGGATGAGCGTGGAGTAGCTGTCCGTCTTCTCCACGACGATCCCGCGTGCCGCCAGATAGGCGGTGAGGATCCGCGCGGGGATGCCCCAGTCGCCCCTGCCTCCCGCGGCCGTCACCCCGGGGCAGGTCAGGGTGACCTTGACCGGGTCCAGCATGCAGTAGCCCTCGGTGAGGCCGGCGAAGCCGTGCCAGTCGGCGCCCGGCTCCAGGTGCCAGCAGGAGGGCTCGCGGCTCAGCAGCGACGGCGGTGCGTCCGCGAACTCGATGCGGGTGCCGGTCGCCGGGTCGGTGACGGATTCGGGCTGCCACACGCCGAAGAACCAGTCCGGGCGGTCCGCGGCGGCGGTGATGCGGCGCCCGGTGCGTACGACGGCCTGACGGAACCGGATCGCTTCGGTCACCGCCTCGTCGATCAGCCACTGGCCCTGCGGTCCGTCCATCATGGCCGTGGCCACGTCCAGGGAGGCGATAGCCGGATACAGCGGCGAGGTGGTGCCGTGCATCATGAACGCCTCGTTGAACCGCTCGTGTTCGACGGGGGCCCGGGGTGCCGGGCGGACGTGGACCATCGCGCACTGGGAGAGGGCGGCGAGCAGTTTGTGCGTGGAGTGGGTCGCGAAGACCGTCGGCCGACCCGGCCCCGCGTCCGGGAAAGTGCCCGCGTCCGGGGCGGTGTCCGGGAAGGTGTCGGGTCCGATGGCCATCCCGTAGCGGCCCGCATACAGCGGATGGAAGCGGGCGTACGCGAACCAGGCCTCGTCGAAGTGCAGTCGCGGGGTGCTCGGCGCCAACGCCCGCGCCACGGCGACGGTGTCGTAGCACAGGCCGTCGTAGGTGGAGTTGGTGACCACCGCGTACTGGGCCTCCGGGGAGACGGCGCCGGGCGTGAGCGGGTTCGCGGCGATCCTCGCGGCGACCGGCGCCGGGGCGGTCACGGCGGGCGGCAGGGGGCCGGCGAGCCCGTAGCCGTTGCGGGTCGGTACCAGGTAGACGGGGCGTGCCCCGGAGATCACCAGCCCGTGCAGTACGGACTTGTGGCAGTTGCGGTCGACGAGCGCGATCTCGTCGTCCGTCACGCTGTAGTGGCCGACCATCCGGTCCGCCGTCGAGTCGCCGTGCAGGACGAAGTAGGTCCGGTCGGCGCCGAAGACGCGGGCGGCGTTGCGTTCGGCCTCGCCGATCGGACCGCTGTGCTCGAAGAGCGAGCCGAGCTCACCGACCGAGATCGACAGGTCGGTACGGAACAGTCGTTCCCCGTAGTAGTCGAAGAACGCGCGGCCGGCCGGGGACTTGAGGAAGGCGACCCCGCCCGAGTGGGCAGGGGTGTGCCAGGAGTACTCGTGGGAGTCCTCGAACCGGCGCAGGGCCTTGAAGAACGGGGGCAGCAGGTCCCGCTGGTAGTCGCGCGAGGCCGTGGCCACGCGGCCAGCGATGAAGGACGGCGTGTCCTCCAGGGGCCAGATGTAGCCGACCACCGTCTCCGAGACCCACAGCGGCAGCCGCTCCAGGTCCTGGTCGGAGTCGTCCGCCATCACCAGGAAGACCGGCAGGTCCTTGAAGCGCCGCCCGATGTGTCGTAGGACGTCCCCGCCGCCGCCTTCCTCCAGCGCACCGCCCGCCGCTCGCGGCAGGTCCCAGGCGACCACCGCCGCGCCGAGGCCCGCCTCGGTCTGCAGGGCGGCCCGGGCGTCGCGGGCACTCGGCGCCCAGCGCAGTTCCAGACCCCGGTTCTCCAGTTCCTTCCCGATGCGCCGCAGTTGCTCGGCGCTGACGCCGCCGCCCATCGGGTTCTCCCGCAGTGCCAGCAGGACCGTACCGCTCGGTGTCATTTCCGCTCCCCCGTGCCGTGGAGTACGGATGTCCGTACTGGGGCACAGTCTCCCGGGACTCCTCGCGTCGGCGCCGATCTTGAGCCGGACTTCACCCGCGGGTGGGCGTGGCGGCGTACTACCTTGACGCGGCCCCGAAAGCGCGGGTGTCGCCCCGGGCGGTGATGTGCTCAGGGGCTTCGATGCCGTCCGCGAGGAGGGGGTCGGCTTCCGGTTCGCCCCAGGTGGCGACCAAGGGTAGTACTCCGGCCCAGATTCCGAGCGCGGCGTCGGGCCCGTCACCGTCCTCCGGTCCGCCGGTGCTCGTCTTGACCGACGCCTCCGCGAGCGAGATGCAGAGCAGTACGGTCGCCGCCATCTCCTTGGCGTTCGACTGTCGCGCGTAGTCCCATTGGCCGGGCGCGGCCTGCTCGGTCAGGCAGCGCAGCCCTGCCAGCTTCTCCTCCTCGTCGGTGACCGCACGCGGGACGCCGTAGATCATCGCGCTGCGGTAGTTGACGCCGTGCTCGAACACCGACCGTGCGAGGACGAGGCCGTCCACGTGCGTCACGGTGACGCACACCGTCGCCTCGGGTGAGGCGACCAGGCTCCGGCTGGCCACGGACCCGTGGAAGTAGAGGTTCCGGCCGTCGCTCCCGTAGACGGTGGGGACGACCATGGGGTGGCCGTCGACGACCACCCCGAGGTGGCACATGAAGCCCGCGTCCAGGATGGCGTCGAGTTCGGCACGGTCCAGGCTCCCCTGGGCCCGCAGGCGGCGGTGCCGGGTGCGGGCTGTCTCCGGCAGCGCGGACGGGAGGGGGGTGTGGTTCACGTCATCTCTTTCGTGAGTCGAGCACTACGCCCCTCACGCTATCGATATCGCCATTCATGCGCCAGATCTCAACGAAATCAGTTCCCTGAAGCTCTGATTGCTGCGGAAACCCTCGTCCCACTCGAAGGGCGCATGAGGGTGACACCATGGCTACTTGTAAGTAATATGACGGTCCTTCAGCTGAGCGGTGTTTCGCTGTCAGGCTCCTGTCCTCCGCCTCGAATGGATGTGACATGCTCCGCTTCTCCTTGGCCACCGCCCTGCTCGTGGTGGCCGCCCTCGCCCCCGCCACCCCGGCAGCGGCCACCACCGGCCCGTGCCATCTGGCCGGAACGGCGGGCCTGGCCGACCTGATACCGGGCGACAGCACCCTGGGCCTCTCCGCCCTGCCGCCGGCAGCCGTCGACCTGCCGCCGCAGATCCATCTGCGCGGGACCACGGGTACCTTCAACCGACGGTGGTCCTTCGCCCTGCGCGGGGGCCAGATCCACGTCAAGGAGGCCGCCAGGAGCGGCGGTTGGCGCACGATGGCGCTGCCCGCATGCCTGGCCGGGCATGTCACCGGGATCTCCGTGGACGACGACGAGCTGGTCGCGCTCGACGAGAACGGCAACATCTACACCATGGACCACGCCCTCAACGCGCCCTGGACCTGGAACTGGACGCACCGCTACGGGGCCCCGTTGTGGCTGGGCGGCGGCAACACCGTCCCCTACCGGTCGGCCCGCTGGACCTGGTCGGTCCTGTCTCCCGGCGAGGACAAGGTGTGGCGCGACACCGCGGGCAACGACCACCCGGCGGGCGGCGCCAAGGTCTCCCACGTCTTCGCGCTCAGCGACGACGGCAGCCGCATCACCTGGGTCGACCCCTGGCTCCCCGCCGACCACAGCTACGAGATGGCCACTCCGCTGCGCGGACGCTTCCAGGCCCAGGCCCTGTCCACCGCCGCCTCCACCTCGTTCGTCATCAACCGCTACGGCGACATGTACACCCGCCTCTACGACTTCGACATCGCGGGCTCCGACAAGGTCTTCTTCAGCTACTCCTACGAGGACCAGCGCGGCGCGGTCTTCCCGAAGATCCAACTGCCCGCCCCCGACTGGATGCGCCAGCCCAAGATCCCCGGACAGGTCACCGACCGGATCTCGATCCACAAGACCGGCGTCGGATCGGACGCACGGGAGCTCCGCGTCGAGGGCGGCAACCACGGCCGCACCGGCTACTGGAGCAAGGCCCTCACCGCGTCCCAGTGGGCCTTCACCTCCACCGACGAGCTCCTCGAAGGCCGCACCCTCCAGAACACGCCCGTCGACCGCTCCGCCGACACCCTCGCGCCGCCCTCTCCCTACCACTACACCGGCCCGCTCGGCCAAGTGACGGCCCATGTCCGCGAATTCGATGTGGCCGTAGCCGCCACGCCCCTGATCCTCCAGGCGGGCGACCAGCAGCTCGAACTCACCCTGCACACGGTCGACGGTCTGCGCCAGACACCCCAGGCCCCGGGCCTCACCTCCCGGCCGCGAAGCTTCTACGGCACCGTCGAGGTTCCGCAGGCCGTTCTCGACGACCTCGACTCCTACCACCCCGCACTGCGCGCCCTCGTCCGCGACCGGCTGGGGTCCGCCCGGTTCACCGACACCGATGTCGCCGTCACTGACCAGACCATGGCGATCGCCGACCTCGGCCTGCCCCTGAACCGCGTCTGACGGGGACGGCGCCCCGGATCGGCGCCGCCGTCCCGGGCCTCCCCGCGGGTGAGGAACGTCACCGTGGGGACGCGCCCCGGTCGGGCGCCTGCGTTGCTAGGTTGTCCGGCGGCCCGTTTCAAGGCCCCGGACGAGATGCGCCGTACCCGGTCACGCACGACGACGCGCGCAGTGTTGCTGCACCAGCAGCGCCGCACGCTGCCCCCGCCGGGGCAGTGTCCTCGTCGAGCAAGATGGGCCGAACGCCATGACCGTGCCACTCACCCGCAGCCTCTACCGGACGACCGCGCACGCCTCCGGGGGCCGTACCGGGTCCGTCCGCACGGACGACGGGCGCCTGGACGTCCTGCTCGCGCCGCCGCGCAAGAAGGCGCCCGGCACGACCAATCCGGAGCAGCTGTTCGCGGCCGGTTTCGCCGCCTGCTTCACCTCGGCGCTCGCGGAGGTCGCCGCCGAGTTCGGGGCGGACGCCTCGGCCGCGCACGTCGCCTGCGAAGTGCAGCTCGGCACCACGGACACGCCTGCGGGCTACGGCCTCGCGGTGGCCCTCACCGTCAGCCTGCCCGGGTGGCGGGCCGCGGACCTCCAGCCCCTGCTGCACCGGGCGGACGCGGTCTGCCCGTACGCGCAGGCGGTGCGGGGCAACGTACCGCTGACGCTCCTGGCCGTGGACGAGCCCGCCGCCGATGACCGCGCCTGAGCCCGGACGCCTGGTGCCTGCGGGGCCCGTACCGTCCGGCCCCGGAGTCCCGGTGCCCGCGCGCGGGGCCTGGCTGCGGCGCGGCATCAGCCGCAACGGCGGGCCCCTCGTCGAGGACCGTGAGGTGGTCTGGCTGCAGGCCGGTCCGTACTACGCCGACAGCCGGGGCTTCGCCGGTACGACGTCCTTCGACGGCACCCAGGTGCGCTTCCACCACCTCACGGGCGAGCCCGGCGAAGACACCGGAACCTTCCGGTGGGAGGGCGCGAGCCTCGTCGAGCGGGGCACCAACCCGGACGGCAGCACCTTCCTGGAGATCTGGACCCCCCTGCCCGGCGCCGATGGCGCCGCCGGCTCCTGGTCCGGTCCGGACCACCACGTGGTACGCGTCGGGCGGCACGTGGTGCACGTGGATTCCCGCGCGGGGACGTACTGGCAGCTGTGACCGTCAGCGCTTTGCGTTGCGCAGATCTGCCGTAGCGGCTCCCACCGCGACCACGGCGCCGAGGCACAGCAGACCACCGCTGACGAGGGCGGCGGCTCCCGAAGTGGCGTCCGCGACCAGGCCGCCGCGCAGGTTGCCGATGTCGGGGCCGGCTTGCCCGACGATCTGTTCCGCGGCGCCGACGCGGCCGAGCAGTTCGTACGGGGTGTGCAGTTGCACGACGGTGCTCCGGGAGACGACGGAGACGGTGTCGGCGGCGCCGGCCATGACGAGGAAGGCCAGCGCGAGCCACGGGTCGGGCGACGTGCCGAACAGGGTCAACGCCGCGCCCCAGGCGGCGGATCCGGCGAGCATGACCAGGCCGGGGCGGGGAAGCCGGGTGAAGGTCCCGGAGAACAGCGACGCCGCCACGCCGCCGACGGCCAGGGCCGTGAGGAACAGTCCGAGCGTGCGCGGGTCGTCGCCGAACCGTTCGGCGTTGATCAAGGGGAACAGGCTGACGGGCATCGACAGCACGGTGGTGGCCAGGTCTGTGAGCAGGGCCCCGCGGATGACCGGAGTGCGTCCGAGGAAGGCCAGGCCGTCCAGCACTCCGCGCAGGCCGGGCGGTGCGGGCTCGTCTCCGGGCTTCGGCTGCGGCAGGCCGAAGGCACCGTAGAGCGCGGCCATGAAGGTGAGGGCGTCGATCAGGTAGCAGGCGCCAACTCCCGGCCCGTCCACGATCAGTCCGCCCAGCGCGGGCCCGAGCAGCATGGCGCCCTGGAAGGACATTCGCCTCAACGCCAAACCTGCGGCCAGGTGTTGCTCGGGCAGAAGGTGCGCGATGAAGGTCCGCGAGGCCGGTCCGCTGCCCGCGCCGAAGCAGGACTGGAGTGCGACCAGCCCCAGAACGCCGACTGCGGGAAAGTCTCCGAGGAGGCCCTGGAACGCGAGGAGGAGCAGGCATCCCGCTTGCCCGCTGGTCATGAGGAGGTAGAACTTCCGGCGGTCCACCCGGTCGACGAGTGATCCCGCGAACAGTCCGAGTACGAGGAGAGGCATTGCCTGCGCCAGCCCGACGGCGCCCGTCCACATGGGGCTCTTCGTCGTCTGCCAGACCTGGAACATGACAGCCACGACTGTCATCTGGCTGCCGAGGCCGGAGAGGGTCTGACCGATCCACAGCCGCCGGAAGGGTGGTGACGACCGCAGCGGGGTCACGTCGATCAGTGCGTGCCTCACCCCCATTCGGGGTCCGCGGCCAGTTTCTCGGCGATCCGGTCATGGAAACTCTTGCGTTCCAGGGCCCGTTCGATGTCGGTGACGACCTGGGAGAGCGGGTAGGGAATCTCAGCTTCCAGGTCGGCGAGCGCTGCCTCGGTGGCCCGCCATTCCGCCGCGAGGCGACCGACGACCTGGCGAGCCTCGTCGGTGAGCGTCACCTTCCTGGTGCGCGCGTCGTCGCCCACGACGGTATCGACCCAGCCGGCCTTGCGCATTGCGGCGACCTTCTGGCTGAGCGCCGAGTGCGTGCGCTGCACCGACTCGGCCAGTTCCGCGATGGTCATGGGTCCGTGGGCGTGGAGGCGGAGCAACTCCATGACGAAGGTGGGCTTGAGCCCGTCGATCTGCTGCTCGGAGTAGACCCGGGCGATGTCGCCGTCCATTGACGCCTGGAGCAGGCGCAGGGGTCGCCAGAGGCTCTGCCGGGTCGGGTCGAAGGCCTGGGGTTCGGTCACGGTGTGGATCGTAACAGCATTTATATAAGTGCTGTTATTTCTGCCTCGACCCCTGCCGGCACCGGAAGTTGACAACGTTTCAATTTCGGCGGGCGGCAATCTTGCCGGAAGACTTCCGGCACGATGCGACATGTGAAATTTTACATGTCACACGTCAATCGCCCGTGTCCCCAGCACGTGGCTACAGGCCCCGGAGGCCCCCACAGATGCATCCCTTCCGCATATCGAAGGCCGGCGCGCGCAGACTTCCTGCGCTCGGCGCAGCCTTCTTCATTGCGCTCGGCCTGTTCGCGCCGCAGAGCCAGGCCGCCTCCGCGGGCGCCACGGCCCCGGCCGGTGCGAACGCAAGGGGAGCGGCGGCCTCGGCGCCGCGGTCGATCCCCGTCCCCAAGTCGCCCGACGCGATGAGCAACAGCACGCGCTTGCGGATCTCCTCGCAGGACAGCGCCCTGGAGTCAGGCCCGGCCCCCGCCCCCGCGGTCCGGCCCGACAAGGCCGACAAGGCCGACCGGCAGTCCTCGGCGGCCGCCGCCGCAGACGCGTGCACCGACCTCTCCGGCGTCATCAACGCCACCGGCAGCGCGCTGGTCCAGCAGCTCAAGGCACTCCCCCGGATCGACTGTACGTACCCGCTGTTCAACCTCACCGGGGAGAACGCGCGCAAGGCCTTCCGTGAGTCCCAGATGGTGACCGTCGCGGGCGCGCTGCGCGACGCCTCCACCTCCTACGCGGGCAACAACAGCGCCGCCATCGGGCAGTTGGTGCTGTTCCTGCGCGCCGGCTACTACGTGCAGGACAACAACGCGGACGCCGTCGGCGACTACGGCACGGCGCTGGACGGCGCGGCGCTCGGCGCGCTGGACGCCTTCTTCGCCTCCCCGCGCAGCAAGGACGTCACCGATGCCAACGGCGAGATCCTCAACGAGGTCGTCACGCTGATCGACAGCACCCACGCGGCCGGCCGGTACGCCGGCGTCGTCAAGTGGATGCTCGGCAGCTACGACGGCACGTGGCCCGGCCAGATGAACCTCGCCATGCAGCACGTCGAGTGGGTCGTCGAGAACGGCTTCAAGGCCAAGAACGACGGCCGCGGCTGGCGGGCCGCCCTCAAGGCCGACCCCGCCATCCTGGACACCTGGGCCGGCTTCATCACGCGCAACGGCGCGCAGCTCAACCGCCTGGACGTAGTCAGCAACGTCGGCCGCTTCCTCGGCCACGCCCTCGACGTCCCCGAGCTCAAGGACCGGGTCCGGCCACTGCTGAAGGACTTGATCAACCGCTACCCGAACGTCGGCCCCACCGCGCCGATCACCATGAACCTGGGCTGGTACACGCGCCAGTACGACAGGGGCAACTGCGCGGCCTACGCGATCTGCGACCTGGGCGAGCGCGTGCTCCCGGCGGTCCTGCCGATCCAGCACACGTGCACCCCGGGCCTGAAGATCCGCGCCCAGGACATGTCCCCCGGCCAGCTGGCCAGCACCTGCACCAGCCTGGTCAACCAGGACGCCTACTTCCACCGGATCATCGGCGACAAGGGCGCGATCCCCGGTGACGTGAACACCAACCTGGAGGTCGTCGTCTTCGACGACTACGTCCACTACTCGCTGTACGCCTGGGCCATCTACAACATCGACGTCGACAACGGCGGCATGTACGAGGAGGGCAACCCGGCCGCCGCCGGCAACCAGGCCCGCTTCATCGCCCACGAGGCCCACTGGCTGCGCCCGGAGTTCCAGATCTGGAACCTCAACCACGAGTACACCCACTACCTCGACGGCCGTTACAACATGGCCGGCGACTTCGAGGCCGGCATCGTGACGCCGACCATCTGGTGGGTCGAGGGCATCGCCGAGAACATCTCCTTCGGCTACCGGGGCGAGCGCAACGCCGACGCGATCGCCGAGGCCCGCAAGAACACGTACAAGCTCAGCGACCTGTTCGACACCGTCTACGGCCAGGAGGCGGACCCCGAGGTCAACTCGAACCGGGTCTACCGCTGGGGCTTCCTCGCGGTCCGCTACATGCTCCAGGCACACCCCGCCGACGTCGAGACCGTGCTGAACAAGTACCGTGCCGGTGACTGGAACGGTGCCCGCACCTTCCTGAAGCAGACCATCGGCACCCGCTACGACGCGGGCTTCGCCACCTGGCTGGCGACCACCTGCGCGACGAGCGACTGCGGCCCGCTGCCGGAGGCCACCGCGACCACACCGCTGTGCACCATCAGCGACCCGCGCCAGTTCGACAAGAACTGCCGCCGGGACGAGCTCGCGGCCGCCACCGGCAACTACAGCTACCACTTCATGTACCTGCCGGCCGGCCTCAAGCAGCTGACCATCACCAGCAGCGGCGGCACCGGCAACGCCGATCTGTACTACGGCGGCAGCAACTGGGCCACCACCAGCAGCTACCAGGCGAAGTCCACCAACGCCGGCAACGGCGAGACCCTGACGATCGACAACCCGCCGTCCGGCTGGGTCTACTTCAGCCTCGCCGCCGCGCAGGGGTTCAGCGGTGTGAGCGTCTCCACCCAGTCCAAGTGACCGGGTCCGCCCGCGTCTGACCACGACGGCGGTCCTTGCCCTCCGACCACGGACGGCAAGGACCGCCGTTCGTGTTCGCGCCGTCGGTACTTGTCGATTATCGATATGGCCCTCTAGTGTTGGACATATCGAAAGTCGATAGGGAGGGGTGCGATGAACACGCGACTCACGAGGATCCTGTCCTCGGTGACCTTTGTACTGGCAGTGCTCTGCGGGCTCGCCTTCCTCGGCACCGGGGTCACGCACGTGCTCGACGACGGGGAGGTCTGCGTACAGACCGACTTCTGGCGCAATGCCACCCTGGCGCCGGACGGCCTGCCGGTCGGCAAAGAGGTGAACGCGACCAGCAGTGCCACGAGCCTCTGCCAGGGCGACCCCTCGGCGGGTCAGCGCGCCGCCGACCTCGGGAGCGAACTGCCGTGGCTGCTCTTCGGCTCCCTCGCGCTGCTGCTCTTCTCCCGGCTGCTGAAGGCCGTACAGCTGCGGGGGCCGTTCACGGAGGAAGTGTCGAAGCGGCTCTCCGTCCTCGGCTGGTTCGTCGCCGTGGGCACGCCGCTGACCGGTCTGATCGTCGGGTGGTCGCAGTCCTGGCTCGTCGGGAGCATGGCGCCCATCATCGGTTCCGGGCCGACGGTCTCCGGACCGCAGGTGCTCGTCCTCACCGGACTCGCCGCGGTGATCATGGGGCGTATCATGCGCGAGGGCGTGCGCATGCGGGAGGACCTCGAAGGGACCATCTGATGTCCGAGGAGGAGCTCCACTCCATCCGGATCCACCTCGACCGGCTCCTCGCCGAGCGCGGCATGACGCTCACCGAACTGTCCGCGCAGGTGGGGATCACGGTCGTCAACCTGTCCGTGCTCAAGAACGACCGGGCCAAGGCCATCCGCTTCTCGACCCTGTCGAGGATCTGCGAGGTCCTCGGGTGCCAGCCGGGAGACCTGATCACCCACGACCCGTCCAGTGGCCCCGGCTGAGGTCGGTCGACATCGAACAACAGTAGTCTTCGGGCATGGCTTTGCGACCTGACGAGTTCTACGACCATGCAACTACCGCTGCGGACGGTGAACAGCGGCTCCCGCTCTCCCGTATGACGGGGTGGGACATCAGCCCGTTCGAGTCGGACGGCCTGCGCGTCGCGCCGCTGCGCCCGCCGGTTCTGCCCGAACCCGCGCGGCACGGCGAGGATCCGTCGGACTGCGACTCGTGCCGCAGCAGGGACGAGGGGATCTGGTTCAACGAGCGCTGGCGGCTCACCCGGATCACGGGAGTCGGGGTGCCGCTGGTGCTGATGCTGCACCCGCTCGACCACTTCGACCTGGCGGACCTGCCCGACGAACTGGCGGCCGAACTGGGCATGTTGAGCACTCACATCGCCCGCCATGTGCAAGCGCTGCCGCACATCGCGCGGGCCCACGTCTACCGCATCGGAGACGGCGGCGCCCACCTGCACATCTGGTTCTTCGCCCGTCCCGAGGGGCAGGCCCAGTTGTACGGGTCGTGGATGACCATTTGGGACGACCTGCTGCCGGAGTACCCGGGGGACGTGGCCGATGAGGACGCGGCAATCGTGGCGGACGCGTTGGTCGCCTCCTACGGGGGCCGTCGCTCGGCCGACGGCGAGCTGCCGCAGGCCTGATCCGACGGAGCTGCGGCGGGCCCTCTATTGCGGGTGAATCGCACCTGGTCACAGGGCGTAGGACGGTTGTAGCCGCAAGCGGATCCGTGTGCCACGGTGAACCGCATGGACGCGAATCCGCACACCCATGCACACGACCGCCACCACGATCACGGGCCGGCTCGTGTGCGGCACCGGTTCGGCCAACTGGTGCGGCCGCACCGTCACGAGGCCACCGACAAGGTCGATGCGGCGATGGAGGCCTCCCGGGAGGGGATGCGCACGCTGTGGGTCTCCCTGGCCGTCCTGGGGGTCACTGCCGTTGTCCAGGCGGCTGTCGTCGCCCTCTCGGGGTCGGTGGCGCTGCTCGGCGACACGATCCACAACGCCGCCGACGCGCTGACCGCCCTTCCCCTCGGGATCGCGTTCATGCTCGGACGCAGGGCGGCGAACCGCCGCTACACGTACGGCTACGGCCGCGCCGAGGACCTGGCCGGCATCCTCATCGTGGCGACCATCGCCGCGTCGGCGGCCCTGGCCGCCTGGGTGGCCGTCGACCGGCTGTTCAACCCCCGCGACGTCGCCCACCTGTGGGCGGTCTCCGCGGCTGCGCTGACCGGTTTCGCCGGCAACGAGTGGGTCGCCCGCTATCGGATCCGCACGGGCCGGAGGATCGGTTCTGCCGCGCTGGTCGCGGATGGCCTGCACGCCCGTACGGACGGCTTCGCCTCCCTGGCCGTCCTGTTGGGCGCCGGCGGCGCAGCGCTCGGACTGCGGACGGCCGACCCCGTCATCGGCCTGCTGATCACGCTCGCGATCCTGCTGGTCCTCAAGGACGCGGCTCGCGAGGTCTACCGGCGCCTGATGGACAGCGTCGATCCCGTCCTGGTCGACACCGCGGAGCGGGCGTTGCGCGGTGTGGAGGGAGTGCTGGGCACCGGGCAGGTACGCATGCGGTGGATCGGCCACGCCCTACGCGCCGAGGCCGACATCATCGTTGACGCGCGCCTGACCGTCGTCATGGCCCATGAGGTGGCCGTCGCCGCCGAGCACGCGCTCATCCACGCGGTCCCGAGGCTGACGGCCGCGACCGTGCATACCGACCACGCCCCCGCCTCCGGCCACGACCCGCACGCGGCCCTGGCCCACCACGGCCAGCGCTCCCTTCCGGGCGTTGTCAGTGGCGGCTGAGAGGATCGCCGGATGACGAACACCGCTGCCGCCATCGCCGCCTACTGGGACGCCGCCGCCCCGGACTTCGACGACGAGCCGGACCACGGCCTGCGGGCTGCTGACACCCGGGCCGCCTGGGCGGAGCTGCTGGCCGCCTGGCTGCCGGCCGTTCCGGCCGACGTACTGGACGTGGGCAGCGGCACCGGGTCGCTCTCCGAGCTGATCGCCGAGGCCGGGCACCGGGTGACCGGGGTCGACCTGGCGCCGCGGATGGTGGAGGCCGCCCGGGCCAAGCTGGCGGCCGCCGGCCTGCCGGGCCGGTTCCTGGTCGGCGACGCCGCCGTGCCGCCCACGGGAGGGGAGGAGTTCGACGTCCTGCTCTGCCGCCACCTGGTGTGGACCCTGCCCGACCCGGCGGCCGCCTTGGGCGAGTGGGTGTCCCGGATCCGCCCCGGAGGCCTGCTCGTTCTTGTCGAGGGCCGCTGGCGCGAGGCCGGGCAGGCCGAAGTGCCGTACGTCGTCGGCTCCGAGGCGCTGCCCTGGTACGGGGGCGTCACGGCCGACGAGCTGGCGGCCGCGGTGCGCCCGCTCGTCAGCGACCTGCGCATCCAACCCCTCAGTGCCGAAGCCACCCTGTGGGGCGGCCCGGTGACCGACGAGCGCTACGCCCTGATCGCGCGGATCTGAATTCCCGGACCCGGGTGTTAGCTTCGTCCCGTGGTGGAATACCAGAACGAGACCAGGGATGCCTACGACGGGGTCGTCGGGCTCTACGCATCGATGTTCGCCGATCGGCTGGAGACGCATCCCTTCTCGCGTGCGATGCTCGGCACCTTCGCCGAGCTGGTGCGCGGGACGGGCAACCCGCGAGCGGCCGACGTAGGGTGCGGGCCGGGACATCTGACGGCCATGCTGCACGACTTGGGGGTGGACGCCTTCGGGCTCGACCTCTCCCCGGGCATGGTCGACCATGCCCGGCGGGCACATCCGGAGCTGCGGTTCGACGAGGCCCGGATGGAGAGCCTGCCCGTCGAGGACCGCGCGCTCGGCGGCGTACTGGCCCACTACTCGATGATCCATACCCCGCCCGGGGAACTGCCCGCGCTCCTCGCCGAGCAGGCGCGCGTCCTGGCGCCGGGAGGCCTGCTCCTGGTCTCGTTCTTCGCGACCGACGGGCCGGAGCCGGTCCGCTTCGACCACAAGGTGACGCCCGCCTACAGCTGGCCGGTGGACCGCTTCGCGGAGCTGCTGACCGGAGCCGGCCTCACCCCCTTCGCCCGGCTGCTCCACGACCCGGCCTCCGAGCGCGGCTTCCTCGACGCCCACCTGCTGGCCCGCCGACCTTAGGGGGTGGATTGGTCATGGAAGATCCGCAGTTCAGCGTGCTGCTGACCGAGGTCGGCACTGCGAAGTTGGAGGTCGTCCAGGCCGTCCGGGCGATCTCGGGCTTGAGTCTTTGGCACAGCAAGGTCCTTCTGGAGACCACGCCGGTCGCTGTCGTGAAAGAGATGCCGTTCGAAGTGGCGGACGAGGCCGCGAGGCGCCTGGAGGCAACAGGCGCCCGCGCTGTCCTGCGCTGCGCGTGGTGCGATCGCCACTTTCCCCGTGGGGCCGTCGGGCTGGACCCGGGGCCGTGCGAGTCCCCGTACTGGCCGGTCGAGAGCTGCCAGGCAAGCTCCCCCGCCCCCGGCACGCCGAGGTGGCTGCGGGGCGTGCCCGGGGCGCCGGGGTGCGGTTGACTGCACGCGCCGGGCTCGGGCAACGGGCGCTCGCGGCAGCGGAGTCGAGGAGGCAGGCGATGGCCGAGCGGTTGGTAGACGTACACGGGGTGGAGTTGTGCACCGAGTCCTTCGGTGACCGGGCTGATCCGCCGGTGCTGCTCGTCATGGGCACCGGGGCTTCGATGCTCTGGTGGGAGGAGGGCTTCTGCCGGATGCTGGCCGAGGGCGGACGGTTCGTGATCCGCTACGACCAACGCGACACCGGGCGGTCGGTGACCTACGAGCCGGGCCGGCCCGGGTACACGGGCGCGGACCTGGCCGGTGACGCCCTCGGCGTGCTCGACGCCTACGGGATCCCGGCGGCGCACGTGGTGGGCGTCTCCGCCGGAGGCGGGTTGGCGCAGCTGGTCGCGCTCGGGCATGCCGACCGAGTCCTCTCCCTCGTTCTGGTCAGCACCTCCCGGGCCGTTGGAGGGGGCCGTGAACTGCCCGCTCCTTCAGCCGAGTTCATGCGCTTTGCGACCTCTGCCCAGGTCGACTGGTCGCGGGCGGACTCGGTGGTCGACTACCTGGTCGCGTACGCGCGCGTGCTCGCCGGAGGCCGGCGCCCCTTCGACGAGGCGGCCGCCCGGGACCTCGTACGCCGCGACGTCGCGCGGGCGCACGACTTCGCCGCCATGCGCAACCACGACCTGCTCACCGAGGGCGAGTCGGCGCGGGAGCCGCTGTCGTCGATCACCGCGCCCACGCTGGTGGTCCACGGGACGGCCGATCCGATGTTCCCGCTCGCGCACGGCGAGGCGCTGGCCGAAGACATTCCCGGCGCACGGTTGTTGGCCTTGGAGGGCGCGGGCCACGGGGTCGACCGGGCGGACTGGGTGACGATCGTCCGGGCGGTCCTGGCCCATACCGGGGAAGCCGGGGAGGCTGCTGACCACTGACCCGGCTCGCCCGCCACCACCCCTTCGGTGAAAGTTGAGAATTGTTCACTTTCCATTGACAGGGCGGGTCCGCGCGCCCGAAAGTGCCGTGAGCAACCCGCACACTCACACCGAGCTAAGCGAGTCCACATGGCAGCGCCCGTACCCGAGTTCCCGCCCGGCTTCACCTGGGGGGTCTCCGCCTCCGCCTTCCAGATCGAGGGCTCGCCCACCGCCGACGGCCGCGGCCCCTCCTCCTGGGACGCCTTCACCGGGGAGCCCGGACGCGTCAAGGACGGCTCGCGTGCGGACGTGGCCACCGACCACTACCGGCGCTACCGCGAGGACGTGGCACTGATGGGCGAACTGGGCGTCGACGCCTACCGGTTCTCGGTCTCCTGGTCCCGCGTCCTGCCCGACGGCCACGGCCGGGTCAACGACAAGGGGCTGGACTTCTACGACCGGCTCGTCGACGAGCTGTGTGCCTCGGGGATAGCCCCGGTGCCCACCCTCTTCCACTGGGACACCCCGCTCGCCCTGGAGGAACGGGGCGGGTGGCTGGTCCGTGAGACCGCCGAACGGTTCGCGGAGTACGCCTCGGTGGTCGCCCGGCGCCTCGCCGACCGCGTACCCATGTGGATCACCATCAACGAACCCGCCGAGGTCACCCTCCTCGGCTACGGCCTCGGCGAGCACGCCCCCGGCAAGCGGCTCGTCTTCGACGCCCTGCCCGTGGCCCACCACCAGCTCCTGGCCCACGGTCTGGGCGTACAGGCCCTGCGCGCCGAGGGCGCCGCCCGCATCGGCATCGCCGTCTCGCACAGCCCCGTCTGGGCGGCGAGCGCGAGCGACGCCGACCGGGAGGCCGCCGAGCTGTACGACACGCTCACGAACCGGCTCTTCGCGGACCCCATCCTGACGGGCTCCTACCCGGACGAGGGACTGGCCTCCCTGCTCCCCGGCCCGGTGGCGGAGGACCTCAGGACGATCTCGGCCCCGCTGGACTGGTACGGGATCAACTACTACAACCCGATGCTCGTCGGCGCTCCCGAGCCGACCTCCCCCGCCGGATCCGAGTTCGGCGGCATAGAGATACCGTCGGACCTTCCCTTCGCGATCCGGCAGATCGAGGGGCGCGAACTCACCGACTTCGGCTGGCCCGTGGTCCCCGACGGGCTCCGCGAGCTGATCGCCACCCTGCGCGAGCGCTACGGCGACCGGCTGCCGCCCCTGTACATCACCGAGAACGGGTGCTCGTACGGTGACGGGCCGGACCCCGCCACGGGGCGGATCGACGACGCCCGCCGGATCGCCTACCACGACGGCCACGTGCGCGCCCTGCACGAGGCGATGGCGGAGGGCGCCGACGTCCGCGGCTACTTCATCTGGTCGATCCTCGACAACTTCGAGTGGGCGGAGGGCTATCGGCAGCGGTTCGGGCTCGTCCACGTGGACTACGAGACGCTGGCCCGGACGCCCAAGGAGTCGTTCGCCTGGTACCGCGACCTGATCAAGAGCGGCAGATGACCGCCGAGGGAACGGAGGCCGGGGCGGCCGGGGCGGCCGGAAGAACCGGGGACGTCGACAAGGGAGCCGCCGAGGCCCCGCCCCGGGCCGGGGGGCGGTGGGTGGGCGCGCTCTCCCTCGCCAACCTCGGGGTCTGGGTCGGCTGGTTCGGCCCGCTGCAACTGCTCCTGGCGCGCCAGGCCGAACACCTCACCCCCGACCACAAGGCGTCCACCCTCGCCCTGGTGACGGGCGTGGGAGCGGTGGTGTCCATGGTCGCCAACCCCGTCTTCGGGGCGCTCTCGGACCGTACGACGGCGTCCGTGGGCCGCCGTATCCCCTGGGTGGTCGCCGGAGTGGTCGGCGGGGCCGCCGGGCTGCTGGTCCTGGCCGGGGCGCGCAACGTCGCCACCGTGATCGCGGGCTGGTGCCTGGTCCAGCTCGCCCTCAACGCCGCGTTCGCCGCCCTCACCGCGGCCGTCCCCGACCAGGTGCCGCCCCGGCAGCGGGGGCTGGTCGGCGGATGGCTCGGCGTCTCCCAGGTCTGCGGCGTACTGGTGGGTACGGCTCTGGCCACGGCCGCGGGCGGGATCGGCGCCGGGTACCTGGCCTGCGCGGTCTTCTCGGTGCTCGCGGCGGTCCCGTACGTACTGATGCGGCGCGACACCGCGCTGCCCGCGGGCGCCCGGCCGCCCCTGCGATGGGGGACGTTCCTCGCCGGCTTCTGGATCGACCCGCGCCGCCATCCCGACTTCGGGTGGGCCTGGCTCACCCGGTTCCTGATGAACCTGTCGTACTCGATCAGCACGATGTACCTGCTCTACTACCTGACCGACGCGGTGCACTACGAGGACGACGCGGACACCGGTGTACTGGTCCTCACCGCGCTCAACGCGCTGACCCTGCTCTGCACGGTGGTGATCAGCGGAATCCGGTCCGACCGCAGCGGCCGCAGGAAGTCCTACGTCATCTGGTCGGGGCTGGTCATCTCCGCGGCCACCCTGCTGCTCGCGGTCTGGCAGACCTGGACCGGCGCGATCGTCGCCTCGCTCGTCCTCGGCCTGGGTTTCGGCGTGTACACCTCGGTGGACTTCGCCCTGCTCACGGACGTACTGCCGACAGCGGAGGACCGGGGCAGGGACCTGGGCGTCATCAACATCGCCAACGCCCTGCCCCAGGTGCTGGCCCCGGCGGTCGCGGCCCCGATCGTCACCCACTTCGGCGGGTACACGGCCCTGTACGCGCTGGCGGGGGCCCTCGCCCTGGTGGGGTCGGTGCTGGTCCGCCGGATCCGCTCGGTGCCCTGAGACCCGGCCCTCGTGAGGATCGGCACAGTTTTGCCCCATTCGGGCGAAATCGGGTCACGATGGTTGGACCCACCGACCGACATTCCAGAGCGACGGGCAGACACATGCGACGCGCACACCGCCGTACAGCCACCAGGCACATCGCCCTGACGCTGGCGGGAGCGGCCGTCGCACTCGGCTTCGGCGGCTTCTCCGCCTCCGCCGCGGCGGCCGCCGACGGGACCACGGACCGCGCCGCGGACCGGGCGGTCGTCGCCGAGGCCGGGCAGAAGCTCTCCTCCTTCACCGTCGCCTTCCCGGCCGCGCCGTACCGCACCCACAACATCGCCCGCGCCGTGGAACTGATCAACGGCGGGGTCGTGCGCCCGGGCGAGATCTGGAGCTTCAACAAGACGGTCGGCGAGCGGACCACGGAGAACGGCTTCGTCGACGGAATCATGATCAACGACGGCCGCTACGTGAAGGCGCCCGGCGGCGGTGTCTCCGCCGTCGCGACGACCATGTACAACGCCATGTTCTTCGCGGGTCTGAAGCCGGTGGAGCACGGGGCCCACTCCTTCTACATCGAGCGCTACCCCGAGGGCCGCGAGGCCACCGTCGCCTGGGGCACCCTCGACCTGCGCTGGCAGAACGACTCCGGGCACACCGTCCGCATCCGGGCCACGTCCACCGACACCTCGGTGACGATCACCCTGCTGGGCACCAAGAAGTACGACGAGATACGCGCGACCCACAGCCCGCGCACCCACATCACGCCCCCGGCCAAGCGCACCGAGACCGGCCCCGACTGCGAGGCGCAGACCCCCCTGGAGGGCTTCGACGTCTCCGTCGACCGCGTCTTCGTACGGGGCGGCCGGGAGGTCGGCCGGGAGACCTTCCGCACCCACTACACCCCGCGCGACGAGGTCGTCTGCATCCCGCCGAGCCCCTCGCCCAGCGCCACGCCGTCGACCCCCGGCAGCACGGACGCCCCGAGCACCCCCGCGACCCCGCAGGCCGCTCCCACAGCCACCCCGACCGCCACCCCCTAGACGTCGCGGCGCGCCACCAGCAGACCGCCGGCGAGCAGGGCCGCCCCCGTCCACGCGGCGAGGACGCCCAGGCCGGGCCAGGGGCCGATGGGCAGCGCGTCCAGGCCCTTCGTGGCCTGGACGGCCAAGCCCGCGGGCATCGGGGCGATCTGCTGCAGGTGGCGCTGCCACTCCGGGTCGCCGACCACCCGCGCCACGACGGGGAAGAGGTAGAGCAGCCCGAGGACGATCCCGGTCGCGGCCGCCCCCTCGCGCACCGCCGTCGCCACTCCCAGGCTCAGCAGCGCGACGAGTACGAGGTACATGACCGACCCCACGGCGGCACGCAGGGTCGGCCCGTCGGCCAGCGACAGCGGCGGGTAGCCGTGGGCCGGGGTGAAACCGCCCCCCGGCAGGATGTACCGCCCGGCCAGCAGGGACCCGAGGACCGCGACCGTACCGGAGGCCAGCACCACCGCCGCGAGGACCGTCGCCTTGGCCGCGAAGACCGCGCCGCGCCGCGGCTGGGCCGCGAAGGTGGTGTGGATCAGGCCGGACGCGTACTCGCCGCTGACCATGAGCACGCCCACGACGGCCACGACCGCCTGGCCGAGGACGACCCCGGTCAGGGACAGCCGGACGCCGTCCTCCCCGCACCCCGGATCCGGGCAGCTCACGGCCTCGGCCGTGGCGGCGCCCAGGGCCACGGTCAGGACGACGGCGAGCAGGAGCAGCCCGCCCGCTCCCCCGGTGGTACGCAGCTTCGTCCACTCCGCGTGCAGCGTGTGCCTCATGCGTCCCTCCCGCGCATCCGCGTCACGGCCAGGGCCAGGGCGAGCGCGGCGTACCCGCAGAGCACCGCGAGTCCCGCCCCGGGCGACAGGGGGTGGTAGCCGGTCGACGGCTCGTACACGCTCAGCACCTGTGCGTGGCGCGGCAGGGTCTGCAGTACGGCGAACCCGGCCGCCGGGGTGACGCTCAGCAGCCAGTCGCAGGCTCCCGCCGGGAGCACGCCGGACGTGGCGAGGATGTACGGCAGCACCAGCGACGCCACGACCACGGCCACGGCCACGGCGCTGCGCCGAAGCAGGGCGCCCACCGCGAGGGTCAGCACTGCGGTGACGGCGAACAGCAGGGCGGTGCCGGCCATCACCCGCAGTTCGGTGGCCGCGGTCACCGGGAAGACCCGGAAGCCCCTGCCCCGTGCCCCCTGCTCTCCGAGCGGGATCACGATCGCGGCCGCGACCAGCCCGGCGGCGAAGGCTGCGGCGCCGAGCGTGAGGGCCTTGGCGGCCAGGACCGGGCCGCGTCCCGGGTGGGCGGCGAACGTGCTGCGCATCAGCCCGCGCCGGTATTCGGCGGTGATGGACAGCGCACTGACGGCGATCACGAGGACCAGCCCGGCGAAGGCGCCGACCAGGAAGTTCTCCAGCGTGTACCCGGGGCCCATCGCCGGGCCGCCCACCACCGGTGCGATGTCCCCGGCTCCGGTCACGGTGAAGGTGTCGCCCGTCTGCGTGAAGCCGCCGCCGGTGGCGTTGGTGTAGCTGCCGGACGTGCCCGCATTGCCGCCCACCTGGGTGCCGGTCCAGCCGGGGCCCGGCCATGTGCCCAGGAGGTCCGGCCGTCCGAAGACGCCCGTCGCCACGGCGGGGCTGAATCCCACCCGGCCCGCGCTCCGGTCCATCGCTTCGGGGGACGCGGTGAACAGCCCCGCCCGCACGGTGGCGCCGAGGTCCGGCAGGCGGGCCGCGCCGACCTCGCTCCAGCGCGCCCCGTCGGCGGAGACGAAGCCGGTCACGGTGTCTCCGGCGCGGACCAGCCGCAGCCAGTGCGGGGGCCGGCCGGTGTCGCTGTCGGCCGTCACGCCGTGGTCGTGCGTGTAGTCGTACTGCATCCGCACCCCGTGGCCGCCGGTGAGCATCAGCGCCGCGTAGGAGGAGCCCTGGTTCAGGCTTCCCTTCACGATGACGCCCGTCTTCGCCCACGGCTGGGCGGGCCCCGGTACGTCGCCGCCCCCGCCCCCGCCGCCGGCGGTCAGGCCGCTCAGCGCGGTCACCGGCACCGTGATGCTGCCGTCCCCGTCGAGCGTGCGATGGACGAAGTAGAAGCTGTCGTTGACCGCCTCGCCTCCCGGGCCCACGGGGAATTCGTACGAGGAGTCCCCGGAGCCCGAGGTGCCCGGCGCGGCCGTGCCGAGCAGCCCGACGAGCACCGTGGCCAGCGACGCACCGGCGAGGGCGAGCACCCAGCCGCGTACGGTACGCAGCTTCGTCCACTCGGCGTGCAGCAGCCGCGCGAAGGTCGCCGTACGGCTCATCGCGATGCCTCCCCCGCCGTCGCGGCGCCGGCGTACTGCACCGCGTCCCGGGTGAGCCGCATGTAGGCCTCCTCCAGGGTCGCGCGGTACGCCGACACCTCGGCGAAGGGCACCGCGTTCCGGCTGAGCACGGCCACCACCTGCTCGTCCGCCAGGCCCGACACGCTGAGGGTGCCGGACTCGGCGGTGTCCTCGGACACGCTCGCCCCGGCGCCGTGCAGCACCGCACGTGCCCGGTCGGCGGCGGAGGTGCGTACCGTGATCCGGCCGTGGGCATGGGCGGCGAGCAGCTCGCGCACGCCCGTGTCGGCGATGACCTTCCCGCGGCCGACCACCACGAGGTGGCCGGCGATGCCCTCCAGTTCGCCCATGAGGTGCGTGGAGACGAGCACCGCGCGCCCCTCCCGGGCCAGGGAGGTCAGCAGGCTCCGCATCCAGACGATTCCGTCGGGGTCCAGTCCGTTGAACGGCTCGTCCAGCATGAGCACGGGCGGGTCGCCGAGCAGCGCCGCCGCGATGCCCAGGCGCTGGCGCATGCCGAGCGAGAAACCGCCCGCCCGGCGGCGGGCGGCCTGGGCCAGCCCCGCCTGCTCGATGACCTCGTCGACCCGCCGCGCCGGCAGGCCCTGGGAGTGGGCCAGCCACAGCAGGTGGTTGCGCGCGCTGCGGCTCGGCTGCACCGCCGAGGCGTCCAGCAGTGCGCCCAGGTACCGCAGCGGCTCGCGCAGGGTCCGGTAGGGCCTGCCGGCCACGAGCGCGGTGCCCGCGTCGGCCGCGTCGAGGCCCAGGACCACGCGCATGGTGGTGGACTTGCCGGCGCCGTTGGGGCCGACGAAGCCGGTGACCTTGCCTGCCTGCACCGTGAACGTCATGTCTTCCAGGGCGACTTGTGGCCCGAAGCGCTTGTGTACGCCGACGACCTCGATCGTCGCGCCGCTGTGATCTCTCATGCCCCCACGGTGCGGGGCGGCACGTCACAGGGGCGGAACGGGAGCTGTCATGCCGCTGTTATGCGCCGCCAGCCGGCCCGGGCTCCGGTCCGCCGAAAAAAGGAGTTGGGGCCGGCCTGCGCCGGTTGGTACGGTGCCGGAGGACGTGACCGAACACCCGGAGGTGAGACCCATGAACGCTGTATGCAGGTGGGTACTCCCCCTTTCCGTCACGGTGGGCGGCTGACGCAGGCGTCGCCGGGAGTGCCTCAACGACAGGGCACTCACGAAAGGGCGACACCTATGAATCCCATGCCTCCCACCCCCGGCACGGACGATCCCGCCGTAGCGATCACGCGGGTCGCGGAACACCAATGGCACGCCGTCGAAGACGGCCGCGAGGTCGGTCGGGGCGATGCGTCGCGCCGGCCCGACGGGCGCCTCTTCCTCAGCATCGACGCCTGGCACGCTGCGGCGTTCGACCGGCTCGCCACCGCGATGGTGGCGGACCTGCCGGCCCCGCTGCACGCCCTGGTCGGCGAGGGCGACCTCGAATCTGCGTCCGGGTGGCAGCGGGCCGGCTTCACGATCGGTCGGCGGGAGCGGGAGTACCTCGTGCCCACCGACCCGGCGGCCACCGGCCTCGGCTCCGCGCAACTCCCCTCCGACGTAACGATCTTGCCCGTCGGAGAGGCCGAGTACGATCCCCTGTGCGACCTGGACCGCGCGATTCGCGACGAGGTCGGGGCCGTGGTCGGCTGGCAGCGGATGCCGGCCGAGGTTCCGATCCAGGCCGGGGCCATCGTCGTGGACCCGTCGAAGTACGCGGTGGCAGTGCGGGCCGATCGCTACGTGGGTATGGTCCGGCTGGCGCCCATCCCCCGGCAGCCGCGCATCGGCCTGATCGCCGTCCGGGCCGATGAGCACCGCCGCGGCGTCGCCAGGGCGCTGCTGGCCTCGGTCCTGGGCGGGCTGCACCGCTCCGGGGTCACGGCCGCACGGGCCGAGGTCGACGAGGCCAACGCTGCGGCCATGGCGCTGTTCGAGGGCGTCGGCGCCCAGCCCGCGGGCTGCAACCTGGAGTTGGTGCGCCGCTGACGCGCCGCCACCGGAACCACCGCGTACACCGCGTACACCGCAATTCATTTCATCACCCAACCTCACCGTCACAGCACGGGGAAGTGAGCGAACTTGCCGAGAACAGCAGGCGCCCTCGAGACCGAGGGCACCGTCATCGAGTGTCTGCGTAACGCCACCTTCAGGGTGGAGCTCGAGAACGGGCACAAGGTCCTCGCCCACATCAGTGGGAAGATCCGGAAGAACTACATCAAGATCCTCCCCTTCGACCGGGTGATCGTGGAACTCAGCCCCTACGACCTCACCCGCGGCCGCATCCTCTACCGCTACAGGTAACGGCTGCCGGTCCCGACCGGCGCGAACCACCGGGCCCCGACGGTCTGTCACCGTCGGGGCCCGGCGACGTCCCGGTGGTTACCCCAGGTCGCCCTGGACGAGAGCGTGCAGGTGCTCGTCGTGCCATCCGTCCGCGTGCAGCAGCGCGCTGCGCATGGCGCCCTCGAACGAGTAACCGGCCTTCTCCGCGACACGGCAGGATGCCGGGTTGGCGACCGAGTGGCACAGGCGCAGGCGGTGCAGGCCGAGGTCGTTCAGGGCCCACTCGCTGACGCGTTTCACGGCCTCGACCGCCACACCGCCGCCGCGGGCCGAGGGGAGTATCCAGTAGACGATCTCGGCGCTGCCGCCGACGAGGTCGATGTCGCCCCAGCCGATGAGCCCCAGGGCCTCCCCGCCCGGTCGTGCGATGGCCCAGATCGCGCTGAGCTCGGCCCGCCAGCGCTCGTGCATGCGTCCGATCCGCTGCTGCGCGTCTTCGCGGTTCTCCACGAACAGCCGGTTCCACTGCCGGACCCCGGGATCCCGACTGGCCGCTACCAGTACGTCGGCGTCGGAGAGCTGCCAGGGACGCAGTTCCAGGCCGCCCGGAAGGCCGAGGGTCGGCTGGTCCTGCGCGGCCATCCGGCCCACCGGGACGACTGCGGGTATGCCTGAGTTGGAGATCATTTGCAGCATCCTGCCACAGCTGCGACCTCACAGATCCGGCCCGTTGGCGGCTTGAGTGCCGTGATCACATGCGGGCGATTGCGGTCATCATCGGTCGCCGGGCAATTCCACGGCCGGGGCTTCGTAGTAGTGGCGTGACGCAGGTTGCGTCGTTCCGAGCAGGAAGATCTGGAGCCTGAATTGACACCCCCGGTTTGGACCGAGTTGCTCTCGGTCGTGGCTGGCTCGGTCCCCGTGGCCGCCGCGTTCTGCCAGCCCTGGGCCGCGGAGATGGGGCGGCGGTTCGCGCGCCGCCCCGCCGCGCACGGTGTGGGCGCACCGGCACGGTGCGGGCCGTGCGCCCGTACGGCGACTGTGGTGATCCGCTACGAGCTGCCCGAGGGCGGCCGGGTGACGGTGTGGAATACCGTCACCGGGTCCGCGCACGACGGGCAGGAGGAGAGCGGCCCGTGGTGAGCAGTAGTTCCGAGGACGAGGAGCGGCGGCGCCAAAAGGCGGTACGGCTCCATTTCAGCGACCACGCCGAGGAGTACGGCCGGAAAGTGATGGCCGCGTTACGGACCGCCTACCCGAGCATGCACGACTACTGGGAGGAGCTCGCCCAAGAGGCGCACGAGAGGACGCTGCGGGTGTGGCTGGAGGGCCGGAACGACCCGGACCGCCCGGTGCTCCCGTACATGAAGCAGGTCGCCAGGAACATCGCCGTGGACGCGCTGCGCTCGCCGGAGCGGCCGCTCGAGGACGAGGCGCTGCTGCCGCTGGCCGAAGAGCGGGGAGTGCACCAGCATGAGCTGCTGACGCCACCCGATCCGGCGTTCCTCCTCGCGCTCGAGGCGATAGCGAACATGAAGCCTTCAAAGCGCAAAGCCGTCGCCGAGGCCCAGATCCAGGGCGACGATGAGAACACGATCGCGGTAGACCTGCAGACCCCGCCCGCGCAGGTCCGCTCCCTGAGCAGCAAGGCATCCAGGGATCTCCGCTGTACGGACGAGCTCCAGTCCTTCATCCGCTGGGGACACCACAGGAAGCACCGGCGCGGGGAAGAGGACGCGTGACTGGCATGATCAGGAACGACATCGGACAGACGCTCCTGAGGCCCTGGGGGCCGCGGGCAGCCGCCGAGCGGATGCCCGGTCAGCGGCCGCGCAGGGACTACTGGGACCGACCAGAGGGCGACTGGGGCCTGCTGGTCGGGCCGGACGCGCCGGCGAGGCACGAGCACGCGAATTCCTGCTACCGGATGGGCAGTCGGGCACTGCGGCTCGGCGATGGGCGCCTGGCAGTCACCTGGCTCAAGAACGCCTGCATGGAGTTGCATCCCGGAGCCGCCTTCCGGCTGGCCGTGGCGCTGTGGCGGGAGGCGTACGACCGCGGCCGGGCCGCGACGGTCCGCGAGGAGGTACTCGGGGTCCTGGAGGCCGCGGCCCGGTTCGGCCACGGTGACGCGCGGATCCTGCTGGACCTCCACGCCCGGTCGGAGCTACCCCGGGCGCAGGACCAGCCGGTGGCCTGGCAGGATCCCGACTACGTCCCCGCGGTCGTCCAGGTCCTCGACTCCTACCCGCCGCCCCCGCGCGCGGTCCCGCCGCCTGTGGAGGCCGCACCGCCGCGGCCCGCACCGGCACCGGACCCTGCACCGGCCTCTGCACCGGGGCCGGCGCCGGCCCCGGCCGGCGATGCCACTGCGCGGCAGTACTCCCCGTACGCCCTGCGGGCCGCGGCGGTGGCCTCGGCCGCCCAGCAGATGAACGAGCCGCTGGGGCGGCAGCGTTGGGAATCGGCCATGCGGGTCCTGGACGTCCTCGACGTCATCGCCTCCGCCGGGCGGCCGGTGGACAGCGAGCGGATCCGCACTCGCACCAGCCTGCCCCACCGGGTACTGGAGCAGTTACTGTTCTGGCTGTGCGGGCAGGGTCTGGTCGAGCGCCTTCCCGACGCGTCCTACATGGCCGGCCCCCTGCTGAAGATGATGTCCAACGGACCAACTGGACCCACCGGACCGGGACGTGTCGGGCCGCAGACCATCCTGCACCATGCCCTGGGGCGGCTGCGCGACACCGTCGACGCCGCGGTGTACCTCGGCACCTACGAGCAGGGCGAGGTGTCGATCACCCACTGCGTGGACGGGCCCACGGCGCCGCGGGTCCAGGAGTGGGTCGACTTCCGGGCCGCGGCCCATGCCAGTGCGGTCGGCAAGAGCCTGCTGCACCAGCTCGACTTCGACAGCCGCATGGACCACCTCGCCCGGCGCAAGGCCGTCCAGTTGACCCCGCGGACCATCACCGAACCCTCGGCTCTGTTCCGGTCCATCGACCACCACGGCCCGCAGGCCGTCCAGTTCGACCTCTTGGAGTACTCCGGCGAGGAGGTGTGCGTCGCCGTACCGCTCGGCATCGGAGGACAGGCCGGCTGCGTCGCCCTGTCCCTGCCCGTGGCCCAGCGCCACCGGCTGCTCGGGATCGCGCGGGTCCTGAGCGACCGGGCAACCGGCCTGCTGCTGTCGCTGCTCCTGGCCTCCGCACCCCCGGTGGTCGAAACCGGGCGCCAGGGCCACCCCGGCGTCCGTACGGGCCCTGACACCCGCGCGGCCGGACGAGCCGCACCTCCCACCCGGACCGCGACACCGGGCGATCCCTCTGCGCGCCGCCCGGCCAGGAACCCGGGCCTGCTGTGGGTCCCGGCCGCCGCCGGACTCGTGGCACCCGGCACCACCGAGAACGACGAATCGCACACCGACGACCACGAACACGACCACGAACACAGGAGTGAACAACCCCACCGGTACGGCATCCACTTCGGGCGTCACGGAAGGCTGACCGCCCGCCTGAACGAGTTCTCGGCACTGCGCACCCGCCACCTCACGGACAGCAGCGCCTGACCACCCGCCACCGGTCTGCCCCGGCCACCTTCGTCCGGGGCAGACCGGTGGCGCAGGTATCGGCCTGAAGATCCTTGCGGCCAACCGAAGTTGCCCCCTGATCGTGAAGGCGGCGATTACCCTGCGGAGGTTGCCACAGACTCAACGCCGTTTCCCACCACCGAGGTCCGAGGAGATCCATGGTCGACACCGTCAACTCACTGGCCACCCGTGTTCACGAGCTGCTGGTGGCGCTCCTGACCCATGGCCTCCCCGCGGTGGCGCCGGGGCAGGGTGTCTCCTCCTCGGCCGCCGCCGACCCCGTCGCAGGCTTCAACGACGTCGTCGCGCGCGCCACGGCGCTCGGCCCCGACGGTACGTGGCTCGTCGCCGCCGGCCACCTGAACCTCAGCGTCGTGGCCATCGCCCGCGGCCAGACGGACCGGGCCATCTTCCATCTCGACGCCGCGGTGACAGCCGGCTTCAACGACTGCGTGGTGCTCCACGCCGCCCCCGTACGCCCCCTGCACCACGATCCCCGCTTCCAGGCCCTCTACCAGCGGATGCGCATCACCCCTGCGGACCTGGACGAGTTGTTCTGGCTGCACCAGGAAATGCAGATCATGACGGAGGACGCCCAGCAAGCGAGCATCGACAACATCGGCCGACTCGACACCGGGATATCGATGCTCCCGCAAGCCCCCATGCCGACCCGCGAACCGAACACCCCCGGCGTCTTCATCACCCGCATCGACCTCGCCGCGACCCAGACCGCACTCCAACAGGCCGCCTTGAAGGCGGAGTTCCAGCGCAGCTCCGGCAACACCAGCCTGAGCCTCATCGACGACACGTGGGACTACACCCGTGCCAGGCAGGACGCCTGGCACGCCGACGCTCTCGAATCCCGGTACCAGCGGGCCGCCGACGCCCGGGCCTTCGTCGAACGCCCCGGCGCCGGAACCATGCTCATGCCCTGCCCGCCGCTGGGCTCGATCTCCTTCCCGGGCTGAGCAGAGCCGCTACGCCGTGTGTACTTCCAGGGCCGTCCGCACCGCGGATTCCAGGGCTCCCTCGATCCACGCGGGCTTGATGGAGGTGTGGCAGCCCGCGAAGTGCAGGTTGCCCTCGGCCTTGCGGACGTGGGGGAAGAGCTCGGTGTGCTGGCCGGGCAGCAGTACGGACGCCTCACCGTAGGCGTACGGGTCGCGCATCCAGGACTGGGTGCGGCCGACGCCGGTGTAGAACACCTCGATGCGCTGCCCGAACACTTCCTGGACCCCGGCGAGGGCGCGCGGGTAGCGCTCCTCGTCGTCCAGGGAGTCCCACTTCAGGGCGTCGTCCGACCAGCTGTACGAGGCCAGCATGACGCCACCGGCGCTGCCTTCGACGGGGTAGGAGGGCTGGAACATGAAGCGGTTGGGGTTGTCGGTGGCCGAGCCGCCGCCGATGACGCCGGCCGCCTCGGGCTCGTCGCGGGTGACCACTCGGCTGGCGGCGTAGTGGGAGCGCTGGCCGTCGGTGATGTGGCCGTCGGGCACGGAGGAGTGGGCGCCGAGCAGGGCTCCGGTCGCGGGGCTCTGCCCGGTCTGGTACTTCCGGTACAGGCCGGGTTGCACGGCTTCGAGCTCGCGCTTCCAGTCGGCCTCGTCGAACTCCCACCACCGGCGGCTGAATTCGAGCAGCACCTTGGTGGCGGCGTCGTAGTGCAGCTCGGTGATCGCGCGCCGCTTGCCGTAGGAGAGCGCGGGGGTGATCGGGATGTGGCGCAGTCCGGAGAAGGGGACGGTGATAATCGCGGTGTCGCCGGTGAAGGTCTCGCGGCGCACGGGGCCGCCGCCGCGGCCCTCGGAGACGGTCTCGACGGTGACCCCGCCTTCGCCGTGGGTGATGCGGGTGGCGCGGCGGTCGAGCCGGACGAGGTCCTTGACGCGCGCGTACAGTGCGTCGGCCAGGGTGGCGGTGCCGCCGGGCAGTTCGTAGAAGGCGGTGTCGGGGCTGATCAGCGAGGCGCCGATGAAGCTGTGGACGAAGGCGAGGTGCAGGCGGGAGGTGAGGTTCTCGACGGTTCCGATCAGGTCGATGGTCCGCTCGTCGAGCCCGGCCTCCTCCGTCAGGAAGCGATACATCGACATGTGGCCGTAGCGCTGGATGACGCGCGCCCAGCCCTCGACGAGGTCCTTGTCCTTCTTGCCCTCGATCTCCTTGCGCACGGGGGCGAAGGCTTCGCGGACGATCTGCGGGGCGGGGACGGCCTCGTACGCCTTCGGGACTCCGAAGGAACGGTTGAGCACCTGCGGGGCGCGCGCGTAGTCGGCGCGGCGGACGCGGATTCCGTTGACGTGGATCCACGTCCGGTAGGCGGGGCGGCCGGCGCCGTCCACGTCGACCAGGTGGAAGCGGCGGCGCTTGAGGCCGAGGCCGTCCATCAGTCCGGTGACGAGCGGGTGGCTGTCGGGGATGCGCATCGCGCCGGCCTCGGCGTACTGCTTGGGGTCGGCGAAGGGCGGGGCGGCGTTCTCGTGGCCGCCGGCGCGGAAGGTCTTGATGCGGCCGCCCACCCGGTTGGCGTTGGCCTCGATGACGGTGACCCGGTGGCCTGCTTCGCGCAGGAGGTGGGCGGCGGTGAGGCCGGCCGGTCCGGCGCCGACGATCAGCACCCTCTTGCCGGGGCGGCGCGAGCGGGGCAGGCCGTTCTTCAGGAGGATGTCGGCGTAGCGCGGTACGAGCGGCTGGTCCTCCTCGTCGCGTACGAGGATGGCGCGGGCGATCGTCAGGCAGGCGTCCCAGTCGGCGACCGCGGCACCGGGGACGGCCTGCGAGGTCTCGGCGGAGGTGAAGGCGAGCGTCAGTCCGCCGGCTCCCGCGACGGCGGCCGCGCCGGCGATGACGGTACGGCGCGAGGGCCTGCGGGAGGGCGCCGGTGCGGGCCCGCCGGAGGTCGCGGAGGGTTCGGGGGTTTCGGAGTGGGCATCGGGATCCATGATCATGGCCCAACTCTTGCCGCCCTCCGGAGCCGCAGCGGCCAGAATGCGCCCGCGCGCGCAAGTACCACCTGGACGTGGGTCGCGCGCCACCCCCGTGTTGACGAACAGAGTTTCGTGCGGGGCGTGTTGGGGGTGGACTGCCCGGACGGACGGGCGGGTCGGCCTCCCACTCGTAGCGTGGGAGACCAACCCGTCCCGAGGCGCAGGGGCAGAGCCTGCTGCAGGCGGTCAGCTGGTGGAGTAGCCGCCGTCGAGGCCTATCCAGCCGGTGAGCTTGCGCTGGTCGTAGACGTGCAGCGAGCCGTCCGAGAGGACCTCCCGGCGGACGGTGAGGGAGTCGGAGACCCCGGCACCGCTCACCTGGCCGATCAGGCCCTGGGTCCGGTTGGGGCGGATGTGCGGCGGGAGGGTGAGGATCTTCTCCCCGTTCGTCCACGCGGCGCCGTCGACGCGGGACAGCCGCAGGTGCAGGTCGATGCGAATGCCGAGCTGGCGGTACTGCGGCACGCAGTTGCTGGAGTTGGGGACGTAGACGGCGGTGTCGTAGTCCAGGTTGGTCCACGGGACGTGGTCGCCGGTGCCGTCGGTGGTGCTGGTGATGCCGAAAAGGGCCATGCGGCGCGGTCCTGGTTCTTGGGTGGCGAAACCGAAGACAAGCTGCGGCCCGTAGGCGTTGCCCTCGTTCTGGTAGACGAGGTCCCCGTACAGACACCACGACTGGGTGCGGTAGCACGCCGGGAAGGTGTACAGCGGCGTGAACTCGCGGCGCTTGAAGGCAGCGAGGTCGTAGATGCGGTACTCGCCGGCGCCTGTCGTGTGGCGCACACCGATCCGGCCGTGTTCGACGTCCAGGGACGGCGTGATGCCGGGGCCCCCGGGACGGGGTCGAAGACCTCGATCCGGCCCGGTCGGTCCGTCGGGTGGCGGGGCGCGAGGGCGCTCGGCCGGCCGGTCACCCGGTTGCCGCGCGCCTGTGACGGCGGTCCCGTGCGGGGGCAGACATGCGGTGGGGTTTGTTCCCGACCCGAATCCGTCCACTGCCCCGGAGGAACCCCATGGCAAGTGCTCCGCCCGCGCTCAGTACCGAACCCGCGCCGTCCGAGCGCCGTGGCGCCTGGACGGCGATGATCCTGTTGATCGCCTGCGCGGCCCAGTTCATGGTCGTGCTGGACGTCTCCATCGTGAACGTCGCCCTCCCGGACATGAAGACCTCCCTCGGCCTGAGCCCGGCCGGGCAGCAGTGGATCGTCAACGCCTACACCCTCGGGTTCGCCGGGCTGCTGCTCCTGGGCGGCCGGGCCGCCGACCTGGTGGGCGCCCGCCGCACCTTCATGGTCGGCCTCGGCGTCTTCACGGCCGCCTCGCTCACCTGCGGACTCGCCGGCGACGGTACGACGCTGATCGCGGCCCGAGCCGTCCAGGGCCTCGGGGGTGCGATCCTCGCCCCCGCCACCCTGACGCTGATCATGACCACCTTCACCGAGCCCCGCGCCCGTACCCGCGCGATGGGCGCCTGGAGCTCGGTCAACGCCGTCGGCGGCGCGGCCGGCGCGGTGATCGGCGGGCTCCTGACCGAGTACACCGGCTGGCGCTGGGTCTTCTTCGTCAACGTGCCCATCGGGATCGCGATCCTCGCCGCCGCGTTCCTCTACGCGCCCGCGACGCACGGCAGCCGCGGCGGCCTGAGCCGCCTGGACCTGCCGGGCGCGCTGTCGGTCACCGTCGGCCTGACCGCCCTGGTCTACGGGATCATCTCCACCGAGAGCTCGTCCTGGGCCTCCCCCCAGGTCTGGGCGGCCCTTGCCGTCGGCATCCTGCTCCTGGCCGCCTTCGTCGTCATCGAGTCGAAGGTCGCCGCCCCGCTGGTCCCCCTCGCCGTCCTGCGCCGCCGTACCCTGGCCATCGCCAACCTGGTCATGATCTGCGTGGGCTCCGCGATGTTCGCGATGTGGTTCCTGCTCTCCCTCTACATGCAGCAGGTCCTCGGCTTCAGCGCCCTGAAGACCGGCCTGTTGTTCCTGCCCGGCTGCCTCGCGGTCATCCTCGGCACCCGGACCTCCACCCACCTCGTGCGCCGCATCGGCCCGCGCCCCCTGCTGGTCACCGGCATGGCCGTCAGCACCCTCGGCTTCCTGTGGCTCTCGCGCATCGCCGTCGGCGGCTCCTTCACCACCGACGTGGCCGCGCCCTTCGTGCTCTGCGCCCTCGGGCTGGGGATGTCCATGCTGCCCGTCACCGCCGCGGCCACCACCGGCATCCAGCCGCGCGAAGCGGGACTGGCCTCCGGGCTGGTCAACACCTCCCGCCAGGTCGGCGGCGCACTCGGCCTCGCGATCCTCGCCGCCATCGCCTCCTACTCCGCCGACGGCCACGCCAGCCCCGGGGTACGGGCCCTCACTGCCGGCTACGGCCACGCCTTCCTCTTCGCCGCCCTCTTCACCTCCGGTGCGGCCATCGGCTCCCTCTTCCTCCCCGGCCGCCCCGCCTCGGCGGGTCCCGGCCCGGCGGGTCCCGGCCCCACGCCGGGCGGGCCGCGGTGACCGGCTCGTAGCCCCCGCGACCCGCAGGCCCCGTACCCCTGAACACGCCGGACCCCGCGCCCCCGGTCGGGGCGCGGGGTCCGGTCGAGGGCCCGGCGGGGTCAGACCGTTGCCAGCTGCGGAATCAGTCGCAGGGCGTTGTCGCGGTAGATCCCCGTCAGTTGCTCAGGGGTGAAGGCCGGGTCCGCCTCCAGAGCGGGGAGCGCGAGGTCCGTGACCGTGTCCTCGGGCGCGGCCGGCCAGTCGGTGCCGAAGAGGATGCGGTCGGCGGGCACATGGGCGAGGAGCGTCGCGGCCGGCGCCATGGGCCCTGCCGTGTCGTAGTAGAAGCGCCCCAGGTGGTGGCGGACGGCCGCAGGGTCGAGCGGCGGGTCACAGAACCGTCCGAGGGCCTGGAGACGATGGGCGATGTACGGCAGGAACCCGCCGGCGTGGGGCAGGATGACGGAGAGGTCGGGGAAGCGGTCCAGGGTCCTCCTGCTGATCATGTTGACGGCGGCCCGGGTGGTGTCCAGCAGGAAGTCACACATGAAGTTGGGGATGCCGGGAAGCGTCATCGCACCGGGCCGGCCCCCCGGCAGGTGGTGCGGATGGGTGTCCACCACGGCCGAGAAGTCGTTCAGCTCGGCGAAGATCTGGTCGTAGGCGGGATCTCCGAGGTACACGCCCCCGTAGTTGGCCGTCACGTTCACGCCGACGGCGCCGAGTTGCCCCAGTCCGCGGCGCACGGCCCACGAGGACGCTTCGAGGTCGTCCAGGAACAGCGGGACGTAGAACGAGAACCTGGCCGGATGCTCCTGCGCGACGTTCATCATCGAACGCAAGGTGATGTTGATGGCTTCACGCAGCTGCGCCGATGAACGGTAGCGCGCGGGCAGCATGGGCTTGAGCACGGCGGTCCCGATCCCCGCGCTGTCCATGAAGCGGATGGCGTCCTCGGCGCCGAGGTGCGCCCATCGGGGCAACTGTGCGGGGTCGATCAACCCGTGTTGTGCGGCCCACTCGCGCCATTCCGGTGCGCAGAAGTGGTGGTGCATGTCGATCTTCGACTGGGCTCCCTGCCCGTGGTCCGGGTCCGGAGGTGCGTCGCCTCCTGCCGCGCGTGGCTCGCGTACCTGTTCGCCGGCCCCGACGACGGAGACCGGCACCTTGTCCGCGGACAGTTCCTCGAAGTTCAGGCCGGGCGTGCTCCCGGAATTCGGCATGCCGATCCACCACCCATCGGTTCGGTTAATCGGTTCGGTTACTTGACGGCAACCGTCGGCGTCATGGCGAGGTCCTCGATCGGCCGCGACGGCTCCAGGACGACATGGAGCCGCTCCAGCCCCCGGAACGCCGCGACGGGGCCCTTGAGCCAGGCTGCCCCGCTCTCCTCCTCGTCGGCCAGCTCCATCTCGGGGAACTCCCGGAGCAGGCAGCCGAGCGCGATCTCGAGTTCGAGCCGTGCCAGCGGGGCACCCAGGCAGTAGTGCGTACCGTGCCCGAAGCCCAGGTGCGTCCCCTGGATCCCTTCGCGGGTCACGTCCAGGACGTCGGCGGACTCGAACTTCTCGTGGTCGCGGTTCGCCGAGGAGATGGCGATCTGGACGAGGGCGCCCTTGGGGATCACGGTTCCCCGGATCTCGGCCTCCTCGGCGGCGTACCGGAACGTCGAGGTCTCGACCGATCCGTCGAACCGTACGAGTTCCTCGACCGCGCCGGGGATCAGCGACGGATCTCTGCGGAGCTTCTCCAGCTGGTCGGGGTTGAGGAGGAGGTCGAGGACGGAGTTTCCGATCTGGAACGCAGTGGTCTTGTGGCCGGCGAAGAACAGGACCCACATCGACGCGACCATATCCGCGTCGTCGAGGCCTTCCTCCGCGGTGATCAGGTCGCTGAGGAAGCAGTCCGACGGGTTGGCCCGCATGTGGGAGACCATCTGCCCCAGGCGCTTCTGCAGCCACTCCTCGGCCGCCTTCAGCTCCGCCTTCAGCTTGGGGTCGAACCTGGACCGCGTCACCACCCCGAACTGCTCCAGGATCTCGGGACGGTCGGCTTCCTCGATCCCCAGCAGCTCACAGAGGACCGCGACGGGAAGCGGGAACGCCAGGGAGGACATCAGGTCGACCGCGTTGCTCTTGCGGCATTCCTTCAGGAGACCCTCGGTGATCTCCGTGATCCGCGCGCGCATGTCCTCCACCCGGCGGGGGGTGAAGGCGCTCCTGAGCACGCGGCGCAGCCGCGTGTGGCGCGGCGGGTCCGCGAAGAGGACGTTGTCGTCCAGTGCGTCGAAGAAGCTGCCGAACACCGCGTGGTAGGTGTCCATGGCCCCGCGCATGTTCTTGCTGAAGCGCCGGTCCGACAGGGCGTCGCGGGCGTCGACGTAGCGGGTGATGAGGTAGGTGTCGACCCCGTGCGGAGGCGTCAGGCGGCACACCGGCGCCTGCTCGCGCAGGGCGGCGTAGGCCGGGTACGGGCATGCGCGGAATTCCGGCGCGCCCCTGGACACGGCCGACACGAGGTCCTGCAGCGCCTGGCCGCTGTTCGGTGCCGCGTTCTCCTGCGCCATGTTCCGCGTCCCTTCGTGGCATCGGTGTCCTGTGGACCGGTCGCGTGGACCGGTCCCGTCGACTGGTCCTGTGACTGGACACACCGGTTCCCCGCGCGGACCGCCCGCGAAACGGTCCTTGGTTCCTTCGAGGCAGCGGGTCAGCCGTCCGGTCCGGCCGTGTGGCGGGGCCGGCGGGCCGGGGACATCCTGCTCGCTACGAGCCCTTCACCGAGGAGTCCGCGCATGGTCCGCAGTCCCGCCCCGGCCCTCGTAACGGCCGCCGCCTTCGCCTTCGCGGCCGCCGCCGCCCCGGCCTCCGCGTCCCCTGCCGGCATCGACAGCGGCAGGGCGAGCGCCCAGCGCGCGATCGTCTACCGCGCGACCGCCCCTTTCCAGCGGCATGCCGTCGCGGTGAGGGCGGGCTACGTCCCGGACAAGTACTGCGTCGTGGACCGGGCGGGGTCGGGCGCTCTCGGCTACCCGCACTTCAACCACGCGTACGACAACTCCGTCGACCCGGCGAAGCCCGCCGCCCTCTACTACGAGGACGACGGGCACGGGGGCAAACGCCTCCTCGGCGTCCAGTGGGTCGTCTACGACCGCGACCAGGACACGGGGACGGACGATGACCGCCCGACGCTGCTCGGCAGGTCCTTCACGGGCCCGCACCGCGGCAACTTCCCCGGGCAGCCCGTCCACTACGCCCTGCACCTGTGGCTCTGGAAGAAGAACCCCTCGGGGACGTACGCGACGTACAACCCGGCGGTCACCTGCCTTCCCGGTACGACCCGGCCGAAGCCTGCTTCGCCCCCGTCCCCCTGAGGGGGCCGCCGACCCTAGTGCTGGTGCGAGCCGGACACGGGCGGTGGCTTCGGCGCGGCCGCCGGCTGGCCGGGGTCGACGACCGTGAACTGGCCCATCATGCCCTTGTCCTCGTGGTACAGCAGGTGGCAGTGGTACATGTACGGGGTGTCCGGGTCCGCGGGACCGTCGAAGCTCCCAATCTTCGGCATGTCCATGACGCTACGGAGGGCGCCCGCGCCCCACATCGGGGACCGACCCGGGGCCGACCCCGATACCGCCCCCGACACGGTTCAGGGCCGCGGGCGCCGGTTTCAGTCCCGTTCCGCGCTGGACAGAGCCGTACTGATCAGGCGAGTGGCGGAGTCGCGGTCGCCCGTCATCCGGTTGATGTGCTCGGCGAGCAGGAGGGCGGTGGCCTCCAGGGCGTTCATCTCCCCCTCGGTCCACTGCCCGTACTGCTGGCGCCACAGGCTGGGGCTCAGACCGGTGGCCGCCGCGATGACCATCCCGGCCATGGTCGGGATGGCCTCGGGCCGCACGCTCCTGGACATCGTGCACATCGTGGCCACGAGGTTGGGCACCACGTACTCGATGACGTCCTTGTCGTGGTCCTCGTGCGTCTTGCGCAGCCACGTCATGAACATGTAGATGAGCGTGCAGGTGCCGTCGAGCAGGTCATCGACTCCCTCAGGGCCCAGGGACGCGATGAACTGCTCCATCAGCAGCCGCTGTTCGGGGCCGGAATCGGTGCTGCCGTCGTAGATCGACTTGAGTCGGGAGTCGATCACCATGAGCGCGGCGCCCACATCGCCGGCCGGTGCGTACTGAGGGTCGTAGGACGATGGCACAGGATCCTCCCGGGTGACAGGACGCGCGGCAACGCTTGTCACTACGCTACGGCTGCCGCCCGGGCCGGGTCCGGCGAATCCCGATGAAGGCTCCGCGCTCCCTGTCCCCCGCCCGGCGGTCAGCCGCGTACGTGCAGCCCGAAGCCCGTGCGGCCCGCGGGCTCCAGTCCCTCCTTCAGGTGCAGCGAAGGAATCTCGTAGTCACCGAAGTTCTGCCGCCGGTACGCGATCGGCTCGGTCGACTCCAGGGTGAGCAGGCGCTGTTCCCAGGCCTTGGCGACGGCCGGGTAGTCCTCGCCGGCCATCCGGTCGGCGCCGTACGTGACGAACGGCGGCAGCACGTCGATGCCCGGGAAGTAGAGGATGCCGTGCTGGAACGGGAACAGCAGGTCCTCGATGGGGCCGTTGATCCCGCGAGCGGCGTAGTGCGACTCCGGGCCGCCGACGGTCACCGACAGCAGGGCCCTCCTGCCCGCGAGGGTGCCTTCGCCGAAGCGCTCGCCGTACTGGGTGGCGCTGTGCTCGCCCACGCCGTACGCGAAGCGGTACGTGAACACCCGGTCCACCCAGCCCTTGAGGATCGCGGGCATCGTGTACCACCACAGCGGGAACTGGAAGATGATCGTGTCCGCCCACAGCAGCTTCTCCTGCTCGGCGAGGACGTCCGGGGTGAGCGTCCCGGCGTCGAAGGCCCGGCCCGAGTCCAGGACGACCTTCAGCGGACTCGACGCGTCGGGGCCGTAGTCCGCGGCGTCCACCACCGCCTTCCAGTCCATCGCGTAGAGGTCGCTCACCCGTACCTCGTGCCCGGCCTTCTCCAAGGTGGACACCGCGAGGTCCTTCAGCGAGCCGTTGAGCGACTTGGGCTCGGGGTGGGCGTGGACGATCAGCGTCTTCACGGGAACTCCTTCGGATCGGATGCCTTCGATCCTGGGGGCTGCGGCGCCCGGTGTTCAGGGGCGCCCCTTCCGTCGGACGCGGCTTCCTGGTACTGGCAGGGCCACCTTCGCGGGCGCGACCGAGGCCATACTGGGAGGCATGGACGATCTTGCGGGCTTCCTGCGGACCCGGCGCGCCCGGGTCGACCCGGCGGCCGTCGGCATCCCCACCGACAGCCGTCGCCGTGTCGAAGGGCTGCGCCGCGAGGAGGTCGCGCACCTGTCCGGAGTCAGCGTCGACTACTACGTACGCCTGGAGCAGGGCCGCGCGACCCAGCCCTCCGAGCAGGTCCTCGACGCGCTCGCCCGCGTCCTCGGCCTCGACGAGACCGAACGCGGGCACCTCTGCCGCCTCACCCAGCAGCGCCGCCGCCCCGCGAAGGCGCCGGGCGGGAGGGTCCGGCCGGAGCTGTTGCGCGTCCTCGACCTGGTCGCCGGGGCACCCGCGCTGATCATGGACCACCGCCTGGACGTGCTCGCCGGGAACCGCCTCGCCGGGCTCCTCTTCGGCCGGCCGATACCCGGCCTGAACATCGCCCGGCACCTCTTCCTGGAGGAGGCCGAGCGCGGCCTCTACGAGGACTGGGAGACCTGCTCCCTCGACGTGGTCGGGCACCTGCGCCTGGCCGCCGGCACGTACCCCGACGACCCGCGCCTGGCCTCCCTCATCGGCGAGCTGGCGATGGGCAGCGAGCGCTTCCGCCGCCTCTGGGCCCGCGCGGAGGTACGCGCCCGCACGCATGGACGCAAGGCGTACCGGCACCCGCTGGTCGGACTGCTGGAACTGCACCAGGAGAACTTCGCGCTGCCCGACGAATCGGGCATGGAGCTACTGGTCCTGTCCGCGGCCCCCGGCAGCCCCACCGAGGACGGGCTGCGTCTCCTCGCATGCCTGGGCGCGGACCCGCAGCCCGCGGTGAACACTCAGGTCCACGACTAGGGGGTGTCTGGCGGTGAGGTGAACCTGTACCTCGGACGGCGGCGGGACGTCCGCCAGCACTGGCAGTCCCCCGGGGCGCGCCCAAGACTCGTAACCGGAGACGGACACGAGAGAAGGGCAGCAGCCGATGCCGCAGGCCGAGGAGGAAGACACCGCCGCGCGCCCGTTCGGCGCGGAGGATCAGCGCCGCAACCGCGCCGGTCACCTGCGGACGGTGATCCGGCGGACCAATCTGCTACCGGCATTCCTGGTGCTCACGGTCATGATGGTGGCCCTGTGGCTCATGGGCATGCCCTTCCTCCAGGCCCTCACGATCTCGACCGCGGTGAAGATCTCGGTGGCCCTCCTCGAACTCCGCAGGCTGCCCACCCCTGACAGCTGAGCTTGCGCCTAGGGGGTGTCTGGCGGGTGTCCGTGGGGAAGGAGCGGCGTCCGGTGCGTGCTCTCGGCGTACCGAACGGAAGCCCGCGCACTGGCCGTACTCGGGCTTCCGGCCGGTGCGGCGAGAGCACGCACCGGACGCCGCGACGCCGCGGACATCCGTCAGACACCCCCTAACCGTCGAGCTGCCGTCGCGTCGCCTCGTATGGTGGCGGCATGGCGACGATCCTGCGGCACCCTCGACCTGGAGTCACGTGGGACTGGTGGGCCGTCGACACAGAGGGCTTCCTCGTGCAGTTCAGCTGCGGGCCCGCCCCGGAGCACCTGCTGGCGCACGTGGACCGCGTTGACGCCGCAGCGATGTGGGCGCAGGCTCACCGCCCCGCATGGTTCGGCCCTGGTCCCCCGACGCTCCACGCCTTCGGCTGTGACGGCGAGCTGCCGACCTACACCCGCAACGGCGTCCCGGCCTCCCCGTTGCGACTGTCCGACGCACCAGCAGCCATCGCGGACGTCGCGGCATTGGTCCCACTGAACAAAGCCGTGGGAGACACCTGGACGATCCACCTCGACGAGGGATGGGTCTAGGGGGTGCCTGACGGGTGTCCGTGGCGTCGCGGACATCCGTCAGACACCCCCTAGCCGCGCTGTTTCGACCCAGCCCCTTGCACGCTCGCGATGTCCGATAATGGGCGGCATGGATCACTTCGCGCCGGTGAGCGTGCTTGCCCTTCGCCCCGTCCTTCCGCATCCGAAGGCCTTCATGAAGGGGGCGGGCGTACGTCCGTTGATCGACGGCCGGGACGTCTTGGAGGAGATCCACCCGGACGGTGATTCGAGTTGCTATCACGAGAAGTGGTTCGGCTCACCGGAGACCTGGCCGCTGTGGGCCGTCGAGGAACCTCGCCGCGTCGAGCTGTCGAACAACGACTGCGACACCGGTTGCTGCGGAGGAGTGTTCGTCACCATCCAGCGCCACGGGGATCGCGTCGCGTGGACGGGCTGGGAGAACACCGACGACAACCGGGTCCCGGTCCCACCCGAGGTCCGGTTCGACGCCGCGCAGTACGACGCCGAACTGGTCCGGGTCCAGGCTGACCACAGCTGGGAGGAGCCCGTGGACACCGCCGCCCGCCTGTTGGCCCACGGGGTCGCCGCCTGCGACTGGTACGAGCGGTGGGACTGCCGGCCGTTCCCGCACGGCATCCGTGTTCGGGAACGGGGCGAGTCCGCCGAAGTGTTCATGCCCTTCACGACCGACCGCTCCGGCGGAGGCGGATCGTTCCGCTGGTACACGATGCCGGTGTCCGCGCGGGAACCCGTCGAGGACCAGGTGCGGCGCTTCCTCGAACGGATCACCGCCACCGACCCCCGTGAGGGTGCGGAGGGCCCCTGACCATCGCCACGGCGAGGGGCACGCCCTACGCCGCACTCACGCGACGGCCGTCCCCTCCAGCTCCACCATCTGCCCGGGGATCGCCAGCCGCACCACACCGAGCAGCGTGGAGGTCGGCGCCACCCCGGCGGCGCCCAGCCGCGCCGCCAGCACGCCGTAGTGCTGGAAGAGCAGATCGACGTCGGTCGTGTAGACATTGAGCCGGACGAGGTTCGCGAGGGACATGCCGGCCCCGCCGAGCACGGCTTCCAGGTTGTCGGCGCTCAGCGCCAACTGCGCCGCCATGTCGCCGTCATGCTCGGGCTTGCCGTCGCCGCTCATCGCGGTCTGCCCCGAGATGTACAGGGTCCGGGTGTGTCCGGAGACGACCTCACCCTGGTTGAAGCCGAGTTCCTGCGACCACGTCACCGGGTTGACCGCGGTTCGTTCCATTGCCACGTCAGCTCCATTCGATTCATTCGGTTCATGGGGAGTTCGTACGTGGACGAGCCTCGCAAGGCATCACGACACCCTCTGTCATGTATTCCGATAAAGTTCTCGGATGCGCGCCGACCGGCTGGTCTCACTGGTGCTCCTGCTGCGTCAGCGCGGCCGGATGACGGCGGACACGCTGGCCCGCGAGCTGGAGGTGTCCACCCGCACCGTGCTGCGCGACATCGAGGCGCTGTCCGCGGCCGGCGTCCCGGTCTACGCCGAACGCGGCAGGCACGGCGGTTTCGTGCTCTCGCCCGGTTTCCGTACCGAGCTCACCGGGCTGAACCATGACGAGGCCCTCGCCCTGCTGACCGCCGGATCGGGGCGCGGAGAGCAGGTGTTCGGCCTCGGCTCGGCGCTCGCTTCGGCCATGCGGAAGGTGGTCGACGCGCTGCCCGAGAGCCACCGGGCTTCCGCGAGCGACGCGGTGCAGCGATTTCTCGTCGACCCGGAGACCGACCTGCTCTCCCGGCGGACGGCCACCGAGGAGGTACCCCGCTCCACCATGGTCGAGGTCAGGCGCGCGGTGCTCGCCGGACACCAGCTGCGGATCCACTACGCCGCCACGGGCCAGGCACCGCAGTGGCGCACGGTGGACCCGATCGGCCTGGTCACCGTGCGCGACCGGGCCTACTTGCTGGCCACGAGAGCCGGCGCGGACCGCACGTACCGGCTGTCGCGGGTGCTGGCCGCCGAGGAACTCCCCGAAGCGGCGCAGCGGCCGAACCAGGTCGACCTGGACCGGATCTGGCGGGACCGCTCCGCCCGGTTCCTCTCCGGCGGCGACCACGTCACCGTACTGCTACGGGTGGACCCGGCGCGGCGGGAGGAACTGCTGGACACCGTCCTGGCCGTCCGCGCGGAGGAACCCGAGGCAGACGGCCGGCTGCGCCTGGAGGTGACCTTCCAGGACTTCCGGCACGCCGAATGGGCGCTGTGGCAGCTCGGTACGGACGCGGAAGCCCTGACCCCGCAGTCGTTGCGCACCTGCCTGCGCGACCGCGCCGCCGCGCTCGCCGCCCGCTACGAAGACGCTCCCTGAGAGGGACGGGCCCACTCGTCCAGCCGCCCGTTCAGCTGATCGCGGCCGCCACCGGCAAGTGGTCGCTGCCGGTGGCCGGCAGCACCCACGAGCTCTCCGGCTCCACCCCGCGCACCAGGATCTGATCGATCCGCGCCACCGGGAACCTCGCCGGCCAGCTGAAGCCGAAGCCGTCCCCCACCGCCTCCTGGGCCGAACGCAGCCGCGAGGTGATGTCGTCGAACGCGCGGTCGCCCGTCGTGCCGTTCAGGTCGCCGAGCAGCACCACCCGCTCGTTCCGCTCGGCGGCGAGGGCCTCGGCGAGCGCCTTCGCGCCGCGGTCCCGGCTGCCCGTCCAGAACCCGGTCCGGGGAAGCACGCGTACGGACCCCAGGTGGGCCACGTACACCGCCAGCGGCCCCTGCTCCGTGGCCACCGTGGTGCGCAGCGCCCGGTTGTAGGCCATCTTGACGTCGGCCGGCTTGGTGTCGGCCAGCGGCCCGTAGTCCATCTTGATGTCGACCGGCCGGGTGTCCGACAGCGGCAGCTTGCTCCACAGCCCGACCGTGCCCTGCACCGTGTGGTGCGGGTACGCCTTCTCCAGGCCCTCCTCGTACAGCGGCTTCGCCTGCGGGGTGATCTCCTCCAGCGCCAGTACGTCCGCCCCGGAGGCGGCCAGGTCGCGGGCGGTGCCGGCCGGGTCGGGGTTGTCGGCGTCGACGTTGTGGCTGACCAGGGTGAGGCCGCTGCCCGGGCGGGACTTGTCCCCGAGCAGCCCGCCGAAGAGGTTCAGCCACACCACGGCCGGCAGGAGCAGGGCGACCACCGCGGAGGCGGAGCGGCGCCGGAGGGCCGCGGCGAGGAGCACCGGGACGAGCAGGCCGAACCAGGGCAGGAAGGTCTCCACCAGGCTGCCGAGGCCCGCGCGGTCCGTGATCCCGGCGTGCGCCAGCATGAGCAGGCCGAGCAGCAGCGCCATCGCGGTGAGCACCCGGCCGCGCTTCCAGGGCCCCGGCCGGGAGGCAGCGCGGATGGTGGAGCGGATGGTGGAGCGGATGGTGGAGCGGATCGCCGGGCGGATGCCCGTTCGTACGGATGGCGGGTTTCGATACATGCCGCCAGTCAAGGCGGCGCCGTGTTGCCGGCACGTATGGGGTTTTCGATACGCCGGCGATATGTGCCGACTCGTAGCATCCGTACATGCGTGTGCTGATCGTCGAGGACGAACCCTTCATGGCGGAAGCCATCCGCGACGGCCTGCGCCTGGAAGCCATCGCGGCCGACATCGCGGGTGACGGCGACACCGCTCTGGACCTGCTGAGCAGCAACGCCTACGACATCGCCGTCCTCGACCGCGACGTTCCCGGACCGTCCGGTGACGAGATCGCCCAGCGCATCGTCGCCTCCGGCAGCGGCATGCCGATCCTCATGCTCACCGCGGCCGACCGTCTCGACGACAAGGCGTCCGGGTTCGCACTCGGCGCCGACGACTACCTCACGAAACCCTTCGAGCTCCGAGAACTCGTGCTCAGGCTCAGAGCACTCGACCGCAGGCGCGCCCGCAGCAGACCGCCCGTACGGGAGATCGCGGGGCTGCGGGTGGATCCGTTCCGCCGCGAGGTCTACCGGGACGGCCGCTTCATCGCGCTGACCAGGAAGCAGTTCGCCGTGCTCGAAGTCCTCGTCGATGCCGAAGGCGGTGTGGTCAGCGCCGAGGAGCTCCTGGAACGCGCCTGGGACGAGAACGCCGACCCGTTCACCAACGCCGTACGCATCACCGTCTCGGCCTTGCGCAAGCGGCTCGGCGAACCCTGGATCATCGCCACCGTGGCCGGCGTCGGCTACCGCATCGACGAGGGAGGCCAGGGAGATGGAGGAGACGGGCGTGGATAGGGCGCCCGGGTTGAGCGTTCGCCTCAGACTCACCCTCAGCTACGCCGGATTCCTCATGCTGGCCGGCGTCCTGCTGCTCGCGGCGGTGTGGGTGTTCCTCCTGCGCTACGTCCCCGACCGTGCGATGCTCATCAACCCCGAGGACAAGCCCACGAACGGGGTCTTTCCCGTCCGGTCCGCCCTCCTGGACGTCTTCGCCCCGAGGGCGGCCGCGGTACTGGCGTTCCTGCTGGCCTTCGGTCTCCTGGGAGGGTGGCTCCTCGCGGGCCGCATGCTCGCCCCGCTGACCCGCATCACGGAAGCCACGCGCATGGCCACGCACGGATCGCTCTCCCACCGGATCCGGCTGCCGGGCCGCAAGGACGAGTTCCGCGAACTGGCCGACGCCTTCGACGCGATGCTCGAACGGCTCGAAGCGCACGTCGCCGAACAGCAGAGATTCGCAGCCAACGCCTCTCACGAACTGCGCACCCCGCTCGCGATCTCGAAGGCGCTCCTCGACCTGGCCCGCACCGATCCGAACCGCGACACCGGTGAACTCCTCGCACGCCTTCACTCCGTCAACACCCGGGCCATCGACCTCACCGAGGCGCTGCTCCTGCTCAGCCGCGCCGACCAGCGGTCCTTCACCCGAGAACCCGTCGACCTGTCCCTCCTGGCGGAGGAGGCCACCGAAACGCTCCTCCCCCTCGCGGACCGGCGCGGCGTCACCATCGAGACCAGCGGCGACATCACCCCCACGTTCGGATCGCCCGCGCTCCTGCTGCAGCTGACCACGAACCTCGTGCACAACGCGATCGTCCACAACCTGCCCGAACAGGGCGCCGTATGGGTCAAGACCGCCGTCCGTCCCCGGAGCGTGGTGCTCACCGTCGAGAACACCGGCGAGCAGGTCACCCCGGAGCTGGCCGCGACGCTCACCGAACCCTTCCAGCGCGGCACCGAGCGCGTCCACACCGATCACGCCGGAGTCGGCCTCGGCCTGGCGATCGTCCAGACCATCACCCGTGCACACGCCGGAACACTCACCCTCACCCCGCGCTCCGGGGGCGGGCTGCGGATCACCGTGGAGCTGCCCGCGGCGGCGCCGCACGCCCACCGGTAAGACCCTCCTGCCTCAGGAGCCGTCGGCGGCCTTCCGCAGCTGGTACTTGTCCCCGGAATCGGGGTGACCGATGTGCTGGTAGAGCCGGGGCGTCGCGTCGGTGCCGCCGATGTTCCACGCCGTCCAGGAACACCCCGGGACATCGATGCGGACCTTCTGGGTCCAGGCATCCCGCCCGGGCTCGTACGACCAGGTGCCGGAGCCCGAGCAGCGCCGCATCACGCCGTCGGCGCGGTCGTCGGGGCCGGGGTCGCCTACGCCGGAGGCCGTGACGCGGCCGTCCGAGGTGAAGACCAGGTCTCCGCTCGTGTGGTCGACCCACGTACCGGGCATGGTCGCCGGACCGATCCTCGGCGGCTCGTACCGGGGAGGCAGGCGGGCCTCGAACCCGAGGGCGCCGAGGAGGCCGGTTCCCGCCACCACCACCGCGCCCCACAGGGCCACTTGCCGGACCAGCCCCGGGCGCCGGGACCGGGCAACCACGCCGCCCAGCGTGAGCGATGCCGTGGCCACCGCCCAGAAGACGAGCACGGACTGCGTCTCCACGTCGTTGTACGCGGCGAAGGCCCAGATCGGCGGCGCCACCAGGACCGCCACCGTCAGCGGCACCCACCACCACGCCTCACGGCCGCCGATCCGGCGGCCGAGCAGGTCGGCGAGCGCCACGGCAGGCAGCACGAAGACCAGGGACAGCACGACCGCGATCACCGCGACGATCGTGCCGAGGGAGAACAGGGACGCCACCAGGGTGGTGTGGTCGATGCGGCTGTCCGGTGGCGGCTGCGTCCGGACGTACAGGAGGATCACCACGACGGTGAGCGCCACCTCCAGGCAGCCCACCAGCGTCGAGACCAGCAGCATCCGGCCGTACGACCGTTTCTGGTGCACGGTCAACCCCCCTCGTGGCACGGCGAAATGAACCCGTCCGCCCGGCCGGCGACGTGGATCCATTCTGCCAGCCGGGCTGAACGTGTTCAATTCATTCTTCGTGCACGCCTGGTCCGGCGCTCACCCCACCCAGGGCTTCCAGACGCTCTCGTTGCGCTCCACCCACTTCTTCGCCGCCTGCTGCGGAGACAGCTTCTCCTCGGCGATCATCAGGGACACCTCGTTCTGCTGCGCCTGGGTCCAGTGGAACTTCTTCAGGAAGTCGGCCGCCGCTCCGCCCGACTCAGCGAAGCGCGTGTTCAGGTACTTCTGCAACGGGGTGCGCGGGTAGGCGCAGGCCACCTTCTGCGGATCGTCCGCGCAGCCCTCGGTGTACTCGGGGAGCTTCACCTCGGTCATCGGGACGCGTTCGAAGAGCCACTGCGGTTCGTACCAGTACGTCAGGAAGGGCTTGTGCTCCTTGGCGAACTGCTTGATCTGGGTGATCTGCGCCGCCTCGGAGCCGGCGAAGACCACTTCGAAGTCCAGGTCCAGGTTCTCCACCAGTGCCTTGTCGTTCGTGACGTAGGACGGGGAGCCGTCCATGAGCTGGCCCTTGCCGCGGCTCTCGGGCGTGCGCAGCTGGTCGGCGTACTTGTCGAGGTTCTTCCAGTCGGTGACGTCGGGATGGGCCTCGGCGAAGTAGGTGGGAACGAACCAGCCGATGTGGCCCGTCACACCCAGATCCCCGCCGGGGGTGATGGTCTTCTTGCCCTCCACGTACCGCTTCTCCTGCTCGGGGTGGCCCCAGTCCTCCAGGATCGCGTCGACACGGCCCTGGCTGAGGGCGTCCCAGGCGGGGACCTCGTCGACCTGGACGGTGTCCACCCGGTAGCCCAGCTCGTGTTCGAGGAGGTAGGAGGCGACGGCGGTGTTCGCCTGGGCCCCGACCCACGACTGGACGGAGAGGGTGACGGTCCGCGCCCCCTGTGCGGCGGCGTACGGGGAGGACTGGCGGGTCATGTCGGCGGCCCCGCAGCCGGTGAGGACGGCGAGTCCGGTCGCGGCGGCGAGGACGGCCGCGCCGCTCCTGTGTCGGAGGCCGCGGCCCCTGCGTTGTGCGTCGCGCATGTCATGCCTCCTTCGCGGGCTGGGTGAGGCGGTCGAGGAGCAGGCCGAGGCAGACGATCGCGGCTCCGGCCACCAGGCCGGTGGCCAGGTCGCCCTGCGCGAGGCCGAGGACGACGTCGTAGCCGAGCGCGCCGCCGCCGACCAGGCCGCCGATGATGACGACGGCGAGGACCAGTACCACGGCCTGGTTGACGGCCAGCAGCAACGCGGGCCGGGCCAGGGGAAGTTGGATCTGTCGCAGTAGCTGCATCCGGGTGGCGCCGAGCGAGCGGGCGGATTCCACGACGGTCGGGTCCACCTCGCGCAGGCCCTGGACGGTGATCCGGACGACGGCCGGGAGCGCGTACACCACGGCGGCCGCGGCGGCCGGTGCGCGACCGACGCCGAACAGGGCGACCACGGGGATGAGGTAGACGAACTGCGGCAGCGTCTGGCACACGTCGAGGACGGGCCGGAGCAGTCGTTCGGCGCGGGCGCTGCGGGCGGCGCCCACGGCGATGGCGAAGCCCAGTACGAGCGTGACCGCCACGGCGGCCAGGACCTGGGAGAGCGTGTCCAGGGAGGCTTCCCACACGCCCAGTACCCCGACGGCGCCCAGGGCGAGGACGGCGGTCAGCGCGGTGCGCCAGGTGCCCGTGAGCAGGGCGAGCGCGCAGACCGCCAGCAGGAGCAGCCACCAGGGAGCGGCCTGGAGCCCGTCGCGCAGCGGGTCCAGTATCCAGCCGGTGAAGCGGGCGGCCCAGTCGGCGGTGCCGCCGACGACGGGTACGCCGGAGTAGAGGTGATCGGTCATCCAGGCGACGGCCGAGTTCACCGGATCGGCCAGGGGGACGGTCCAGGACTCGGGCCACAGCGTGGTGCCCGCCATGCGGCCGGCGACCGCTACGGCAACGGCCGCGAGGACGGTGAGCAGGCGGCCGTACCAGCCCGAGAACACCTGGCGCAGCAAGTGCTGTTCGCGGGTGGGTACGGGGGCGGCGCCGATCCGGCGGCCGGCGGCGTCGGCGGTGCGGTCCAGTACTACGGCGAGCAGGACGATCGGGATGCCGGCGGCCAGGGCGGCGCCGACGTCCACGGAGGCGAGGGCCTGGTAGACGCGGTCGCCGAGGCCGCCCGCGCCGATCACGGAGGCGATGACGGCCATGGACAGGCCCGTCATGATGGCCTGGTTGACGCCGAGCAGGAGTTGTCGGCGTGCGAGCGGGAGGCGGGCGGTCAGCAGCCGCTGGCGTCCGGTGGCGCCCAGCGAGGCGGCGGCCTCCATGACGCCCGCGTCGGCCTCGCGCAGGCCGAGGGCGGTGAGGCGGGCCATGGGCGGGGCGGCGTAGACCACGGTGGCGAGGACGGCGGCGGGCACGCCGATGCCGAAGACGAGCACCATCGGCAGCAGGTACGCGAAGGCCGGCAGGATCTGCATGGTGTCGAGTACGGGGCGCAGGGCGCGGCCGGCGCGCGGGGAGAGCCCCGCGGCGAGGCCCAGCAGGGCGCCGAGTACGACGGAGGCGGCGACGGCCACGACCATCAGCGCGAGGGTCTGCATGGTCGGCACCCACATGCCGAGCAGTCCGCAGACGGCGAAGGCGGCGGCGCAGGTGAGGGCGAGCCGGATGCCGGCGAGGCGCCAGGCGACCAGCGCGGCCAGGGCGGTGACCCCGGTCCAGCCGGCGGCGAGCAGGATCACGTACACGGCGCGTACGGACACCACGACGGCGTTGCTGACGTGGCCGAAGAAGTAGAGGAACAGCGGGTGGCTGTCGCGGTGGTCGATGATCCAGTCGCCGGCGCGGCCGAGCGGGCCGGAGAGGTCGACGGTCAGGGCCGCGGGCCAGCTGCCCGAGCCCGGGAAGGCCAGGGCGAGCGGGACCAGCAGGGCGACGGCGACGCCCATCGGGACGAGGACTCCGCGGCGCACGGCCGGGCGGGCCCAGGGTCTGCGGGGACGGTCCTGCGGGGCGGCCGCGGCGCGGGAAGTACGCGGGCCTGCCGCCCGTTCGGAGGACTGCGGGGCTTCCGAAGGGGCGGCGGCGCCGGTGTCGGCCGGGGTGCGGGTCGGGATCGCGGTCATGCGCACCACCTCCGGGCGCCGGGGGCGGTGGCCGCGGGACGGGCAGGGCAGGTCATGCCGCCACCTCCCGTCCGTCGGTGGGCGGGAGTCCGGCCACGACGGCGAGCAGCCCCGCGTCGTCCACGACGCCCAGGCAGCGGCCGCGGTCGACCACGCGGGCCGGGCCGCCGCTGAGGGCGACGGCCTGGATGGCCTCGACCACGGTGGTGGCGGGGCCCAGTGCGGGTCCTTGTTCGGCCTCGCCGGCAGTGGCGGGGCGCATCGCGGTGCGAACGGTGAGCACCTGCTCGCGGGGGACGTCGCGGACGAAGGCCCGTACGTAGTCGTCGGCGGGCGAGCCGACGATCTCCTCGGGCGTGCCGAGTTGCACGATGCGGCCGTCGCGCATCAGCGCGATCCGGTCGCCCAGGCGCAGGGCCTCGGCGAGGTCGTGGGTGATGAAGACCATGGTGCGGCCCTCTTCGTGGTGGAGCCGGGCGACCTCCTCCTGCATCTCGCGCCGGATGAGGGGGTCGAGCGCGCTGAACGGCTCGTCGAACAGGAGTACTTCCGGGTCCGCGGCGAGGGCGCGGGCCAGGCCGACGCGCTGCTGCTGGCCGCCCGAGAGCTGGCCGGGGCGCCGGTCCTCCAGTCCTTCGAGGCCGACTTTGGCGACGAGCTCGGCAGCCTTGTTCCGGCGGTCGCCGCGTCCGACGCCCTGGATCTCCAGTCCGTACGCCACGTTGTCGAGGACGGTGCGGTGCGGGAGCAGGCCGAAGTGCTGGAAGACCATGGCGGCGCGGTGGCGGCGCAGGGCGCGCAGCCGGGTGGTGTCCATGGCCAGGACGTCCTCGCCGTCGATGGCGAGGCTTCCGGCGGTGGGCTCGATGAGCCGGGTGAGGCAGCGTACGAGGGTGGACTTGCCGGAGCCGGAGAGGCCCATCACGACGAAGACCTCGCCCTTGCGGACGTCGAAGGTGACGTCCCGGACGGCCGCGGTGCAGCCGGTGCGCTCGCGCAGTTCGGTGGCGGACAGGTCGGCTTCGGCGGAGCCGGGGACCTGCGCGGCCGCCTTCTGCGGCCCGAAGACCTTCCACAGGCCGTCCACGGCGAAGACGGGGGGCGCGGCGGGGCCGGTGGACCCGTCAGGGGTGGTGTTCACGGTGCTGTTCACCGGGTACCGCCTTCCCGGGACAGCAGCTCGGCTGCTTTTTCGCCGACCATGAGCACTCCGATCATCGGGTTGACCGCGGGCATCGTCGGGAAGACGGAGGCGTCCGCGATGCGGATGCCTTCGAGCCCGCGGATCTTCAGGTCCGGGCCGACGACGGCCCCGGGATCGTCGGCGGCGCCCATCCGGCAGGTACCGGCCGGGTGGTAGACGGTGTGCGCGACGGAGCGGGCGTACGCGCTCAGCTCCTCGTCGCCGGTGATCTCCGGGCCGGGGCACACCTCGCGCCCCAGCCAGCCGGCGAGCGGCTCGGTCGCGGCGATCTTCCGGGCCAGCTTGATGCCGTCCACCAGGGTCCGGCCGTCGTAGTCGTCCGGGTCCGTGAAGTAGCGGAAGTCCAGGGCCGGTTTCACCTCGGGGTCCGCGCTGGTGAGGTAGAGGCGGCCGCGGCTGCGCGGCTTGGGGATGTTGGGGGTCATCGAAACCCCGTGCGCGGGGCGCTCGTAGCCGATGCGCTCGGGGTTGTCGGTGAAGGGGACCTGGTAGAAGTGGAACATCAGGTCGGGTCCCGCGGAGTCGGGGTCGCGCCGGACGAACAGCCCCGCGTCGCTGTCCATCGCGGAGTTCTCCGGTATCGGGCCGTCGGTCTCCCAGACGATCACCGACTCGGGGTGGTCCAACAGGTTCTCCCCCACGCCGGGCAGGTCGTGGACCGGCGGGATGCCGAGGGCCTCCAGGTCCGCGCGCGGGCCGATGCCCGAGTGCAGCAGCAGCCGCGGGGTGTCCACGGCGCCGGCGCAGACCAGCACCTCGCGGCGCGCGGTGACCAGGGACTGCGTGCCGTCCGCGGCGCGTACGTGGACTCCGCGCGCCCGGGTGCCGTCGAGTTCGAGGCGGCAGGCCCAGGTCTCCAGGAGGATCCGGAGGTTGGGGCGTTCGTCCATGACGGGGTGGAGGTAGGCCACCGACGCGGAGGAACGCTTGTTGTCCTCGGGGTGGTAGGCGAGGTCGAAGAAACCGGCGCCCTCGTGGAAGGGCTTGCGGTTGAAGCCCTCGACGCGCGGGACGCCCAGGGCGCTCTGCGCGGAGTCGACGAAGTCCCGCGCGATGGCGTTGCGGTCCTTCTCGGCCACCGGGACGATGTTGTTGAGGAGCCTGTCGAAGTACGGGTCCATGGCGGCCGCGTGCCAGCCCTCGGCTCCCGACCGCTCCCACTCGTCCCAGTCCGAGGGGAGCGGCTTGAAGGCGATCAGGGTGTTGTGCGAGGAGCACCCGCCGAGGACGCGGGCGCGGCTGTGGCGGATGTGCGAGTTGCCCCGGGGCTGCTCGGTGGTGGGGTAGTCGTAGTCGAGTTCGCCGCCGAGCAGGCCCATCCAGCGGCGCAGGGTGAGCACCTCGGGGCGGTCGACGTCGCTGGGACCGCCCTCGATGACGGCGACGGTGACGTCCGGGTCCTCGGTCAGGCGGGAGGCGATCACCGAGCCGGCGGTGCCGCCGCCGACGACGACGTAGTCGTACTCCTGGCTCGGGGGCGCAGGGGTGGGTGTGGGGGTATGTGTGGGGGTGGTCATGGCTCTGCTGCTCCTTCAGCCCGCGAACCAGCGCACGGGGCGCGGGGCGAGGTTCTGGTACACGTGCTTGGTCTCGCGGTACTCGGCCAGTCCCGACGGGCCCAGTTCGCGCCCGGTGCCGGACTTGCCGAAACCGCCCCACTCGGCCTGCGGGAGGTAGGGGTGGAAGTCGTTGATCCAGACGGTGCCGTGGCGCAGCCGGCCCGCCACGCGGCGGCCGCGCCCCGGGTCGGAGGTCCACACCGCGCCGGCGAGGCCGAACTCGGTGTCGTTGGCGAGCGCCACGGCCTCGGCCTCGGTACGGAAGGTCTCGACGGTCAGGACCGGCCCGAAGACCTCCTCCCGTACGACGCGCATCCCGCGGTGGCAGCGGTCCAGCACGGTCGGCCGGTAGAAGTAGCCGGGCCCGTCGGGCCGCTTGCCGCCGGAGCGCAGTACGGCTCCTTCGGCGAGGGCGGAGGCCACGTACTCCTCGGTGCGGTCGCGCTGGGCGCCGGACACCATCGGTCCGCACTCCACGTCCGGGTCGGTGCCGCGGCCGAGGCGGATCCGGTCGGCCCGGCGGGCGAGTTCGGCGACGAAGCGCTCGGCGACGCTCTCCTCGACGATGAGCCGGGAGCCGGCGGAGCAGACCTGGCCGCTGTGCATGAAGGCGGCGTTGAGGGCCTGGTCAACGGCGGTGTCGAAGCCTTCCTCGGTGGCACAGGCGTCGGCGAAGACCACGTTGGGGTTCTTGCCGCCGAGTTCGAGGGCGACCTTCTTGACGGAGTCGGCGGCCGCGCGCATCACCTTCGTACCGCTGGTGAGACCGCCGGTGAAGGAGACGAGGTCGACGCCGGGGTGGGCGGCGAGGCGGGCGCCGACGGGGTCGCCGGGGCCGGTGACCAGGTTCGCGACGCCGGCCGGCAGTCCGGCTTCCGCGAGCAGGCCGATCAGGGCCACCGTGGACAGCGGGGTGATCTCGCTGGGCTTGAGCACGAAGGTGTTGCCCGCGGCGAGTGCGGGGGCGATCTTCCAGGAGGCCTGCAGGAGCGGGTAGTTCCACGGGGTGATCAGGGCGCAGACCCCGACGGGCTCGTGGACGACGACGCTGTGGACGTCGGGGGTGCCGGCGTCGACCACGCGGCCCGCGCTCTCGCCGGCGACGAGGTCGGCGAAGTAGCGGAAGGCGTCGGCGACGCAGTCGACGTCCACGCAGCCCTCCTTCAGGGTCTTGCCCGCGTCGCGGCTCTCCAGCAGCCCGAGGCGTTCGCGGTCGCGGTGGAGCAGGTCGGCGGTGCGGCGCAGCAGCGCCGCCCGCTCCAGGACCGGGGTCCGGGGCCACTCTCCGCCGTCGAAGGCCGCGCGGGCGGCGCCGACGGCCGCGTCCACGTCTGCGATGCCACCCTCGGCGACGACGGCGAGGACCGTGGCGTCCGCCGGGTCGAGGACCTCTCGGGTGGCTCCTGATATCGCGGAACGCCAGGTTCCGGCGATGTGGATGGTCGTCTGGTCGGACACGACTCGCTGTACCTCCGATTCCGCACTGCGGCTCACCCGCAGTGGTGGTGCTCGTGGCCGCCTGCCCCCGTTCGTGGGAGCTATGTCCCATCCGTCACTGGAAGTGACGGGAGTCACTCCCCTTCGGCGTCGATATGACGCGCATCACCCTCGTCCTTCGGGTCGGGCATGCACGATCATGATCGGAATGGACACTCGCATCCTTGGCATCGCAGAGCTGGCCGAAGCCCCGTCCGTGGCGGTCGTGATCGACGTGATGCGTGCTTTCACCGTCGCCGCCTGGGCCTTCGGCCAAGGTGCGGAGAAGATCGTTCTGGCCGAGTCGCTGGACGAGGCCCTGGCGCTCAAGGCCCGCCACCCGGGCTGGACTGCACTCAAGGACGGTCCCCCGGCGCCAGGGTTCGACATGGTCAACTCGCCCGGCATGCTGCGGTCCCTCGACCTTCGCGGACGGACCGTCGTGCAGAAGACCACGGCGGGGACGGTCGGCGCCCTTGCGGTCAAGGAGGCGTCGCTGGTGCTGTGCGCAAGCTTCGTCGTGGCGGAGGCGACGGCCCGGGTCGTGCGGGCGCGCAGGAGTGACGGCGTCACGTTCGTGGTCACCGGCGAGGACGGGCGGGCCGACGAGGATCTGGCCTGCGCCCAGTACATCGGCCGAAGGGTCACCGAGGCCGAGGCCGAGACGGACCCTGCCGAGTACCTCCGCCGCGCTGCCGGGTCGCGCGCCGCCGCCGAGTTGGCGACGGGGGTGCGCCAAGGGGTCCACCCTGATGACGTCGCGCTCTGCCTCGAACTCGACCGGTTCCCCTTCGCCATGGCCGCGAGCCTCGAAGACTCGCTCATGGTCCTGCGCCCGTGCGCCGTGCCGCGTCATGACATCGTGTTGCCATGACCATTGCAGTGCGCCCCGCTTCGGACTTCGAGGACGTCCGTACCCTGCTCGGCCCGAAGTCGGCCGGGGCCAACGTCTGCTGGTGCCTGAGCTACCGGATCCCGTCCAAGCTCAACAACGAGCTCCGCGGGCCGGCGCGGGGCGAGTACGTCGCCGAGCTGTGCCGTACCGGTCCCCCTTTGGGGGTGCTCGCCTACGACGGCGACGAGCCGGTCGGCTGGGCCGCCGTGGCGCCGCGCTCGGACACCGCCTTCGCGCACAGCCGTAAGATCCCGCACGTCGACGACCTGCCGGTGTGGTCACTGTGGTGCATCCGCGTCCGCCCCGGGCATCGCAAGAAGGGCATCTCCCACGCCCTGATCGCCGGTGCGGTCGAGTTCGCCCGCTCCCACGGCGCGCCGGTGATCGAGGCGTACCCCCTCGACAGCGGGGACGCCAAGGTCGACCTGACGATGGCGTACGCCGGGATCCGGAAGAACTTCGAGCGTGCCGGCTTCACCCACGCCGCGGACACCACCTCGGTACTGGCCGGCCATCCCCGGGTCCTGATGCGGCTCGACCTGCGCTGAAAAGCGGCCGTTGTCCGGCCATCACCCCCCGGTGGCCGACGTATGACGATGTGTCCGGGAGCGAGACATTCCTGAGCGCTATCCGGTCACCCGCGGTGCGTTCCCCCTCGCGTCGATTCGGCCCTCTGATAGGCATGGCCCGTTCGCGGTTGATCGGAGGGGCCGCGGCAGGCCGGGCCCGCGTGCCCGCGGCTACCTCCCCTACGTACCCGGAAGGGCTCGTCATGAGTCTGATACGCCGTTTCGCCACGTCGCTCGGCATCACAGGTGCCATCGCGTTGGCCGTCACCACCCCTGCCTCCGCCTCGCCCACCGTCCAGCCCCTGCCCGCGCCGGCGGCCTCGGCCGCGGTCGGCCCGGTCGACCTGTACTTCACCGGGGGCGGCGGAGGCCCGTACAACATCGCTGAACGCGCGGCGCGCGAGAACGCCTACGGCCTGGCCGGGCAGCGGGGGTTCGCCCCGGCGCAATGCCGGGTCAGCAAGGGTCCGACCGTGGTCAGCAGCTTCCCGAACGGCTACGTGCAGGTGCTCCTGGAGATCCACTGCACCGGGGAGCCGACCCCGACCGGCTCGACGTTCAGCCTCGGCCGCTACCTGTCCTCGAACGACCACATGAGCAGTCCGTGGAACGTTCCGGACAGCTACCGGCACGAGGGCAGCGTCGGTCAGCTGTACCAGTTCCCGGCAGCCGGTACGCACCCGCTGTACATGTGCAAGGTGAACACCGACACCTTCACCTCGACGGACGTCAACTGCGAGGGCCGCAAGTACGTGACCCGCCTCGGCTGGATCCCCAGCTCGCCGCCCGCCGACCGGGGCAGTATTCCGGTCTACCGCTGCCTGGTGCGGGCCAACGGGGAGCACTTCGAGTCCAACCAGGCGGACTGCGAGGGCCAGCAGACCGAAGGCCCGCTCGGCTACGCCCTGACCTAGTCGGGGGGTTCCGGCACCGGCGGCCGTTCGACGGGCGACGGCTGGTCGGGCGCCGGTCGGGGGTCGCGGGGCTTGGGGCCGGGAGGTGCGGGTTCGGGCTCCCGAGGCACGGGATCCGGGTTGCTCGGGACGGGTCCGGGGCCCTCGGGTTGCGGTTCGGTGGTCCAGTCCATGCCGTTCACCTCTGATTTCCTGGCCGTGCGCGGCGTGATGCGTGACGTACGCCGCGCACGGCGCCTGCCCCGCCGAACGTGCCTGAAACGGCGTCGGCCGTGCGCTTGGACGGCCGACGACCGGGTATGCGCGGAAGACCCGCGGAATCCAGGCATGGAAGGGTGTGTGCGTGATGCCCATGACCAAGGGAGAACGTTTCACCCTTGAGGCGCTCCCCCTTTCCGGTGCCACGGTCATGGTCATGTCGGGGGAACTCGACCACGACACCGCCGCACCCTTCCAGCAGATGTTCGATGCCGCGTGGCGGGACGGCGGGCGGCTGCTGGTCGACCTGAGCCGCCTGGATTTCTGCGACTCCACGGGCTTGAACCTGCTGTTGCACGGCCGGCTCGCGGTCCAGGCGGCCGGCGGCAGCCTGGAGCTGGTCGGCCTGCACCAGCCGGTTGCCCGGATGTTCCACATCACGGGTGCCGACCGGCTCTTCCGGACCCACACGGACGTGATGACCGCACTGGCGGATGACGGTGGCGGTGGGGCGTAGCGGCGTAGAGGTCACCTCCGAGGTCACCTCTCGGCCGTGTACCGGATGCGCGCCCACAGGGGCAGTGCGAACCAGCACAGCAGGTACCAGGCCAGTACGCCTCCTACGAGCCACGGCGCGAGAGCGTTGTGGGTCGCCACCCGCAGCACGAGGAAGAGGGCCGCGGTACAGGTGGCCAACAGCAGCAGGAGCCCCGTGAAGGTGAGTCGCGCGGCCCACGTGACCGCCTTGGGCTTGATCCGACGGCCCGAGACGATGCGGTGGAAGGCAACCGGACCGATGAGCGCGCCCGTCGCGAGAGAGCCCAGCACCACGGTCACGATGTAGATCGTCTTGTCCGCCTGTTCGAGCCCGTGGAAGATCGGCGTGAAGACGACCGTGAGCAGGAAGCCGAAGAGGATCTGGACGCCGGTCTGGGCGACGCGGATCTCCTGGATGAGTTCCTGCCACTGCCGGTCCGCGCGTTCCTCCACGGTCTCGTCACGTCCGGCCGTGCTGTCACCAGGCATGACGCCTCCTTGGAACGTCGTGTACGGCTGCGCCTACCCCGGGACGGCCACCCCATGCCGTGCGCCGTCGCGTCACAGGCCCAGGTCGAGCAGGGCCTTCTCGACGAGCTCGGTGGGCGCCGGGTGGATCCAGTACGGGGACCTGGCGAGGGTGGACGCGTCGATGCCCAGGGTCATCGCCAGGACGAGGGGCTGGATGAGGGTGGCCGCCTGCGGGCCCATGAGGTGGGCACCGAGCAGGCGGCCGGTGCCGCGTTCGGCGAGCACCTTGCAGAAGCCGGTGGTGTCCTCCATCGCCCAGCCGTGGGCGACGTCCTCGTAGCGGGCCTCGCCCACCAGCGGATCCAGCCCTCGGTCCCGGCAGTCCTGCTCGGTGGCGCCGATCGAGGCGACGTGCTTGAGCGGTACCGGTGTGCAGATGTCACCGAGGGCGAAGACCCCTTCCGCCGTGGTGCGTTGGTGCGGCCGTCGTCGTGGGTGGCCACACCCGCGACGCCGAGGTCGAGCCGGTCGCTGTTGGGCACGCGGCCCACGGCGACCAGCAGCATGTCCGCCTCGACGGTCGAAGCGTCGTCGAGGGTCAGCCGGATCGCGCCCGCACGGCCTGCGACGGCCGTGACCTCCCGGCCGAGCCTGAGGTCGTAGCGGGTACGGGCCAGTTCGGTGAACCGTTCGGCGACCGCCTCGTCCTGGGGGCCGAGCAGGCGCTGCTCCTTCTCGACGATGACGACGGAACTGCCGGCCGCGTCGAACACCTCCGCCAGCTCGGCCGCGATGTAGCCGCCGCCGAGGACGGCCAGCCGGCGGGGTGGCGCGTCGATCCGCATGACGGTGTCGGACGTCTCGTACGGCAGTGAGGAGTCCGCCACGGGCGGGGGCACCGAGGGGCGCCCGCCCGCGGCGATGACGATCTGCCGGGCGCTGATGTCGACGGCGCCGTCCGCGAGGTCGATCCGTAGCTCCCGCGGGCCGGTGAAGCGCGCCCTGCCCTCGTACACGGTGACGGAGTCCGACTCCCGGCGGCCCCGGCGGCCCTCGTCCCGCTCAGCGTCCACGCGCCCGAAAACCCGGTCGCGCATGGCCCGCCAGCGCACCGCGCGCAGCTCCGCGTCCACGTCGTAGGTGCCGGCCGCGGTGACCGTGCGGGCCACCTGGGCGGTGTAGGCCAACATCTTGCTCGGGATGCAGCCCGAGTTCAGGCAGGTTCCGCCGAACCACTTCTCCTCGACGATGGCCACGTCGAGATCGGCGAAGGAATCGTCGATGACGGCGTTGCCGGATCCCGCACCGATGACGACAAGATCGTGCTGACGCATCACGTCAGGCTACGAAGCCGGACCGCGCTGCGCGTGCCCGTGCGCGGGTCGTAGGCGCGTGTCGTGAGCGTGCAGAAGCGAGTCGGCGGTGGTGTTCCGCCGACTCGCCCCGGGTCGCTGTACGGCTACCAGTAATGGCGGCGCCCTCCGACCGAGTGTCCGACGGAGCCGAGGATCCACAGCACGGCGCCGACGACGAGCAGGATGATTCCGATGGTCCACAGGATGGAAATCCCGAGTATGTAGCCGATGATCAGCAGGACGATTCCGAGGGCAATCATGATGTTCTCCGATCTCGAAAGCCTCTGGTCGCGATGGACCGGTCACCAGTAGTGGTTTCGGCCGCCGACCGCGTGCCCGACCGAGCCCATGATCCAGAGCACGGCCCCCACCACGAGCAGGATGATCCCGATGGTCCACAGGATGGAGATTCCGGTCAGGAATCCGATGAGCAGAAGGATGAGTCCGGCGACAATCATGATGTCCTCGTTCCCGCGTCGGGAATGCGGCGGAACGGTTTGATCCGCCCTGGTATCGCGTGTACCCGGGAATTCCGTCCGTATCTGCGGCTCGTCCCTGCGATTCCGCGGGCGGACACGACGCCCTCCTCAGCTGCCGCCGCCGAGGGCGCGCCGAAGCTGTTCCTTGTTCATCTTCGAGCGGCCCTCGATGTTGCGGTGCTTGGCTTCCTGGTACAGCTGGTCGTACGTGCGACCCTGGGCTCCGCTGTGCGAGCGGTGACCGCCTCGTTCGCCGGACGACATGTCCTCCAGCGAGAGACGGCTCGCCGTCTTCGACTCGCCGTGGCGCGCACGCTCCTTGTTGACGGTCCGGGCGGCGATCTCCTTGGCGCGCTTCTCGGACTCCCCCCGGTCGAGCGCGCTGTCCTTGATGTGCTCGTACTGTCGCTCCCGCTTGGGGCCGGATCCACGGGGCATGGCTGCGCTCCTTTCGGTCCAGCGCGCGGCTACCCGCGCATGCGCGCCCCAACCCTTCGCGGGCACCGGATCCCGGCGGCGGCCGGGCCCGCGATCAGTCCTGCGCGGCGGACTGTACGGAGTCCCTCACGACGAGGACGGTGTCGGCTCCGGTGATCGCGAACAGGTTCCGGAGCTGGTGCCCGGGGGCGGCGATCCGCAGGTCGGTGGTCCGGTGGACGTGGAGCAGCAGGTTGAGGAGGGAGGAGTCCCCGAACCGGATCCCGGCGGCGTCCAGGACCACCCGGCTGTGCGAGCGGGCCGCCTCGGCCAGGGCGTCGGAGAGCGGTGCGACGGTGGTCAGGTCGAACTCGCCCCGGGCCGCGATCACGCAGGTGCCGGGCGTCTCGTAGGAGACGGTCACTGCCACGTCGACCGGCAGCCGCGCGTCCTCGGAGGAAAAGTCGTCACCGCCATCGTCCATGGCCCCGAGTATGCGTCCGTGACGCGGAGCAGGCGCTACGGGGTGGGCGGAAGGGCCCACGCCTTCACTCGTACGGGTTCACTCGTACGGGTTCACTCGTACGGGCCCCCGTGGCCCGGACCGTTGCTCGAAGTCGGTCGGCTCGGGAGGCATACACCGGGAGGTCGCGGGCAGTCGCGGCGCGTCGGAAGAAGCACCGCACGACCGAGAGGACCGGAACCGTCATGAGCAAGGCGAAGGCGAAGGCCAAGCAGGTCAAGGGCAAGATCAAGGAAACCGCCGGCGACGCGATGGACGACAAGCGCATGGAAGCCGAAGGGGCCGCCGAACGTCTGACCGGCAAGGCCCAGGAAATGGGAGAGAAGGCGGCGGACCAGCTCAAGAAGTCCAAGCGCTGAATCGCGGCTGTCCCGCTACCCACCCGCCCCGGAGCGGTCGTGCCTCACGACGGCCCCGGGGCGCTGTCGGTTCGGCCACAGGGGCGAGCCGTAGACTCGGGCACGGGGGATCCGGCTACCAGACGTGTCGCCACAGGAGCCGATATGACGTCGCCGTCCGCCGAGTCGCCCGCCCCGCAGGGGGCCGGGGAGCCGGGCGAGCACGCTCTGGCCGCGACCGTCACCGAGCTCGCCGCGGAGATCTCGGCCCTGCACGCCGACAGGGCGCGGCGCCGGATCCTCGACCTGGCCACGGGCGTACTAACGGAGCAGATGGGGACCTCGCCGGACGAGGCAGCCGACCATCTGGTGCGGCTGGCCGTGTCCACCGGGCTCGGGGCGGCGGACCTGGCCGCGGACATCGTCAATGCCGCCGCCGGGGCGGTGGTCGTCGACACTCCCGACGGTCGGCCCCCGGCCACCTCGCGGGTCCGGCGGACCCGGCGCAACGACATGGCGGTACTCGCCGCCGACAGCGCCTCGGCGGCGGTCGGCACCCTCCTGGAGGGGGGCCTGCGGCAGCTCGGCGTCCAGTCGCTCCTCCTGTGGCGGCGTTCCGAGACCGGCTGCCTGGAGTTGGTCGGCCACGGCGGAGTGAGCGCCCAGGAGGCGGCGCACTGGCAGTGGGTTCCGCCGGAGAGCCCGGGGGCGCTGCACCGGGTGGTGACCGGAGGCGAGCCGCTCTGGCTGCCCGGGGGCACGCCCCGGGGCGAGTCCCGGCTTCCCGGGTCCCCCGAGGCCGCGGCCCGTGCGATGCTCCCGCTGCGGCGGGAGGGCCGGATCTGCGGGGTTCTGCTGGCCGTCTGGGGCGAACCCACGGCCCTGGACGAGCCGCTGCGCAGGAACGTCACCGAACTCTGTGGACCGGCGGCCATCGTGCTGGACTGGGACACGGACGGTGCGGGCGGCCCGGGCACCATGGCGGCGCTGCTGGACGTCCTGCCGCAGCCCGCCGCGATCGTCGACGCGGAGCCGCAGGGCGCCGTACTGGTCGAGCACCTGAACCCCGCGGCCCTCAGGGCGGTCGCCGGTGTGCACGATCCGGTCGGCAGGCCGGTTCCCCAGGTCTTTCCCTACACCCATCACGGTCTCGCACGTCTGCTCGCACAGGCGGCGAGCGGCCCCGGCCCGCACTACGCGCCCTGCCTGCCGGAGGACGGGACCTCACCGGGGTCCATGGCGCACGTCCGCGTGCTGTCGCTCGGGCGCGGCCGTGCGGCCGTGCTGTGGGACGCCGCGGACGGCACCCCCGTCCTCGCCCGCGTGCTCGGCCGACTGGAGCAGGTCGCGTCCTTCGAGGACGACCTGCTGACGGGCCGCTCCCACTGGAGCGACCAGGCCTACGCCATCTTCGGCCTGGACCGTTCCGAGGACGCGCTACCGCTGCGCGAGCTCGGCCCGTGGCTGCACCCAGCCGATACCGAGGCGCTGCGGGAGCTGCTGGCCGCCCTGACCGAGCGCCACGAGGGCGCCCACGCACTGTGCCGGGTGATCCGCGCGGACGGAGGCGTGCGCCATGTCCGGATCGCGGCCGAGCCCGTCCTGACCGGCGGCGCACTCAGCGCCCTGGCCGGCGTCTACCAGGACGTCTCCGCGCAGCACCGCACCGAGGTGGCCCTGAGCGCGAGCTTCGACCAGCTCAACGCCGCGCAGGCGCAGGCCGTCCTGAGCAACCGGGTCGTCCTCCAGCTCCAGGAGATGATCGTGCCCCAGGCACCCGCACTGGAAGCGACGCCCCGGCTGGAGGTCGCGGCCCGCTACCGGCCCGCGGTCGAGGAGCACCGGGTCGGCGGCGACTGGTACGACGTCCAGCAGCTGCCGACCGGGCGGGTCCTGGTCACGGTCGGGGACACGGCGGGACACGGGATGGCCGCCGCGACCGGCATGGTCACGCTACGGGGCGCGCTGCACGGCTTCGGATTCACCGGTCGGACCCCGGGCAAGCTGATGGAGTGGCTCAACGAGGTGGCTCTGCGCACGGTCGGCCAGCCGACGGCCACCGTCCTGTGCGCGCTGTACGACCCGGCCGACCGCACCCTGCGCTGGACCAGCGCCGGACACCTGCCGCCGCTCCTGCTGCGTGACGGACGGGCGCGGCTGGTGGAGACGTTCCCCAACATCCTGCTCGGGGCGCTGGCCGGAGCCTCGTACGAGGAGACGGTCACCGAGCTCCTCCCCGGCGACACCCTGCTCCTCTACACGGACGGGCTGGTCGAGCGGCGGCGCGTGGAGCTGGACGAGAGCCTGGCGGTGCTGCGGCGGGTGGCGGAGCAGCTGGGGCCCGGGTCGCCCGACGAACAGGCGGACCAGCTGATGTCCCTGGTCAGCGGGGATACGGACGACGACACGAGCTTGGTGGTGATCCGCGTGACGTGACCTGCCGCGCCGGACCCTGCCGGGGCCCCGGCGCCCGCGGGCGGGGGTTCAACGGTCGGTGAGGCACGTCCGGAGGATCTCGATCAGCTGATCGCCGTCCACCGGTTTGGTCACGTATTCCGTTGCCCCGGCGGCGAGCGCTTCGGCCCGGTCGTCCGCCATGGCCTTGGCGGTGACGACGATGACGGGCAGGTCGGCGCGGCCGGGCATCCGCCGGATGGCGCGGGTGGTGGCGTACCCGTCGAGGCCCGCCATCATCAGGTCCATGACGACCAGGTCGACGTCATCGCGGCTGCTGAGCAGGGCGATCCCGGCCTCGCCGTTGTCCGCGCTCAGCACTCGGATGCCGGCCGATTGCAGCATGGCCCTGAGCGCGAAGACGTTGCGGGCGTCGTCGTCGACGACGAGTACGGTGCGGCCCGCCAGGTCCGTGGCCGGCTGCCTCGGCCCGTCCCCCCGCGACCGGGAGCGGTCCGGGGCGGCCCTGGCGGGGGCGCCCCGGCCGTCGCGCAGGGGCAGGTACAGGGTGAAGCGGCTGCCCTGGCCCTCCACGCTGTCCACGCCGATGGCGCCGCCCAGCAGCCGGGCCACCTCGCGGCTGATGGACAGCCCGAGCCCGGTTCCTCCGTAGGCGCGCGCGGTCGCGGCATCGCCCTGCTGGAAGGCGCCGAACACCGACTCCAGGCGATCGGCGCGGATACCGATGCCGGTGTCGGTGACGTGGAAGGCGACCGCATCACCGATGGCGCCCGCGGCGGCCGGCAGGTCGCCCGCCCCGACCCGCTCCACTCTCAGGGCGACCCGGCCCGACTCGGTGAACTTGAGCGCGTTGGACACCAGGTTGCGCAGCACCTGGCGCAGCCGGGACTCGTCCGTGGTCAGCTCTTCGGCCACGTTCGGGGCCGCGGTCACCACGAACTCCAGCTTCCGCTCGTCCGCCACGGGCCGGAAGGTGGCGTCGACGTAGTCGAGCACCTGGGCCAGCGGGACCGGTTCGGGGTGTACGTCCATCTTGCCGGCCTCGACCTTGGACAGGTCGAGGATGTCGTTGATCAGTTGCAGCAGATCGGATCCGGCGGAGTGGATGACGGTCGCGTAGTCGACCTGCTTCTCCGTCAGGTTCCCTTCCGGGTTCTGGGCGAGGAGCTGGGCGAGGATCAGCAGGCTGTTGAGCGGGGTGCGCAGTTCGTGGCTCATGTTGGCCAGGAACTCCGATTTGTACATGGAGGTGCGCGACAGCTGCTGCGCCCGGGCCTCCAGTTCCTGGCGGGCCTGCTCGATCTCCAGGTTCTTGCGTTCGATGTCGCGGTTGCGGTCGGCGAGCAGCGCCGCCTGGTCCTTCAACTCGGCGTTGGAGCGCTGTAGTTCCTGCTGTCCGTTCTGCAGTTCCTGGGACCGCGAGCGCAGTTCGGCTGTGAGCTGCTGGGACCGGTCGAGCAGCTCGTCGGTGCGGGCGTTCGCGATCAGGGAGCGGACGTTGACGCCGAGCATTTCGGTGAACTGGTCGAGGAAGTCGCGGTGCAGGGGGCGCAGCGGACGCAGGGCGGCCAGTTCTACGGCGCCCAGGATCTGGTCCTCGGCGACGATCGGGAGGACGACCAGGGTGGTCGCGTCGGTGGCTCCGGTGCCGGATGCGATGGTCGCGTAGCCGGGCGGGAGGTCTTCCACGGTGATGGCGCGGCGGCCGGCGGCGGCCTCGCCGACGAGGGACTGGCCGATCCGGAACCGGCGGGGGCCGGTGCCCGGGTCGTCCGGCAGTCCGTAGGTGGCCATCGCGACGAGCTCCGGGCCGTCCGGGCCGTCCTGTGCCAGGAAGAAGCTGCCGTACTGGGCGTTCACCAGGGGCGGGACCTCGCGCATGATCAGCTGGGCGACGGCGGGGAGTTCCCGGATGCCCTGGATCTGCCGCGAGACGCGGGCGAGGCTGGATCCGAGCCACTCCTGGTCCTCGTTGGCCCGGGTGGTGGCGCGCAGGGACTCGACCATGGCGTTGATGTTGTCCCGGAGTTCGCCGACCTCGCCGGGGGCCTCCACGGTGATCGAGCGGGTGAGGTCTCCTTCGGCGACGGCGCTCGTCACCTCGGCGATGGCGCGGACCTGCCGGGTGAGGTTGCCGGCCAGCTCGTTGACGTTCTCGGTGAGGCGCTTCCAGGTGCCGGAGACGTCGGCGACCTCGGCCTGGCCGCCGAGCCGGCCCTCGCTGCCGACCTCGCGCGCCACGCGGGTGACCTCGGCGGCGAAGGAGGACAGCTGGTCCACCATCGTGTTGATGGTGGTCTTGAGCTCCAGGATCTCGCCGCGGGCGTCCACGTCGATCCTGCGGGTGAGGTCGCCCCTGGCCACGGCGGTGGTGACCTGGGCGATGTTGCGCACCTGGTTGGTGAGGTTGGTGGCCATCGAGTTGACGTTGTCGGTGAGGTCCTTCCAGGTACCGGAGACGCCGCGGACGGTCGCCTGCCCGCCCAGGTTGCCCTCGGTGCCGACCTCGAAGGCGACGCGGCTGACCTCCTCGGCGAAGGCCGAGAGCCGGTCGACCATGGTGTTGATGGTGTCCTTGAGCTCCAGGATCTCACCGCTCGCGTCCACCCTGATCTTCTGGGTGAGGTCGCCCCTGGCCACGGCCGTGGCGACCTGGGCGATGTTGCGCACCTGCGAGGTCAGGTTGTCGGCCATGCTGTTCACGCCCGTGGTCAGCTCGCGCCAGACGCCGCCGGTACGCGGAACCCGGGCGTGGCCGCCGAGCAGGCCCTGGCCGCCGACCTCCTGGGCCACTCGGGTGACCTCGGCCGTGACCAGGGACAGCTGGTCGACCATGCCGTTGTAGACGGCGGCGATCTGACCCGGGAGGCCGGCCGCGTCGTCGGGGAGCCGGGTGCTCAGATCCCCGTCCCGCACCGCGGTGAGCCCGGCCAGCAGCTTTTCCAGAATCCGGTCGGAATCGTTCATATCGGACCTCGCTGCGATCCACTCTGACACGGGGAAGGGTCATTGCGCCCCGCGAGGGGTATATACCGATCGGGAAGACGACGACGGCCCCCGCTGCGCCTCTCAGCTGCAGCCCCAGCCGTCGGAGGTTTCACATGTCACCCATTTCCCGCGACACCGCGGACCCCCTCCATACCGAGGTCCTCCCGGACTCCCTCCGCGCCCTCGTTCCCGAGCACCCGATCGGCGTGAGCACCGCCGACGCCCGACCGCTGTCGGCCGCGCTGTTCCGGCGCCTGAAGACCCTGGAAGAGGGCACGCCGGAGTACTCGTACGTGCGCAACACCCTGGTCGAGCTCAACCTCAGCCTGGTGAAGTACACGGCACGCCGCTACCGCGCACGCCGGGAACCGCTGGACGACATCATCCAGGTCGGCACGATCGGCCTCATCAAAGCCATCAACCGGTACGACGTCGAACGCGGGATCGAATTCGCCACCTTCGCCATCCCCACCATCACCGGCGAGATCAAACGCTTCTTCCGTGACACCAGCTGGTCGGTGAAGGTTCCCAGACGCCTCCAGGAGCTCCGGCTCGACATCGCCAAGGCCTACGACGCCTTCGAACAGCGGCGGGGCTGCCGTCCGACCGAGCACGAGCTGGCGCTGAGCCTCGGAATCACGGACGCGGAGCTGACCGAGGGCCTGCTGGCCAGCAACGGCTACACCGCGGGCTCCCTGGAGGCACCTCTCGACGAGGACACGAACGTGACGCCGCTGCTGTCCTCGCTCGGCGCCGAGGAGGCGGCGTACGACCGCATCGAGTACCTGGAGACGCTCAAGCCCTTGCTGGCCTCCCTCAGCGAGCGCGACCGGCAGATCCTGGCCCTGCGATTCGGCGAGGAACTCACCCAGTCCGAGATCGGCGACCGGCTCGGCCTCTCCCAGATGCACGTCTCCCGGCTACTGAACCGGATCATGCAGCAGCTGAGGACCGGCCTTCTGACCGACGGGCCGACCGACGACGACCTGGCCGACGCAGACGCTCGCGCCGATCAACCGCCGCCCGAGGGCCGTCCGGGATCGCGGCCGGAACGACCGGCCAAGAAGCCGAGCCACCCGGCGCGCGGCCGACTGCCGTCGTCGGACCCCGGCGGCGAGGAGACCTCCAGCCACACGCACTTGCCGCCGTCCACCGGGACCGAACCCCACTCCCGGGCCAGCCGCTCCACGATGAGCATGCCGTGACCTCCCGGCAAGGACGGATCGGGCCTGGGGCGCCGCGTGGGAGCGACCGGGCTGTGGTCGGTCACCTCGATCCGCAGCCGCGCACCTGCACGGTGCATCAGCAGCGACCTCGGACCTCCACCGTGCAGGCAGGCGTTGGCCACCACCTCGGACACCAGCAGCAGCACGTCATCGACTGCCTCGGCGGCACCGTCACGGGACGCCCAGCTCCACTCCGCCAGCGTCCGGCGGGCGAAGTCCCGGCACCGACCGACAGCGTCCTGGGTGCCGTTCAGCACCAGGCTGCGGGTCTGATCGAGTGGCGGGCGATCGCCCATGATGCTCCTCCGCTACCTGACTCACCAGTGCTGCGCCCGGCCGGCGCTTCCTCCACGTCAGCGTGCACCGGGAAGAGCCGCATTCTCACTCCGTTCGCGCCTACCCCGGCGTACGCGGGCCCAATCGGGCCGTCCGGGGCAGAGCCCGGGAAAGGACCGGAACGGGTGATCGCGGTACCGGCGGTGCGCAGCTCGTAGACAGATGAACACCAGGAAAGGATCGCCATGACCAGCGGGGGCGTCGCCCGAACCGTGAAGGACTTCATGCCGCCTGAGGAGCCCTTCCGACACCCTGCCTTCTTCTACCGGGGCGAACGCGAGTACGTGGCCGCCGTGGTGCCGTTCATCAGGAACGGCACGGAGGCCGGAGAGCCCGTCGCCGTGGCCGTACCGCCGGGGAACCTCGAACTGATCAGGGCGGAGATCGGCGACTGGGACCCGGACCCGGCGGGGCCCGGTGTGCGCTTCCTCGACATGACGCAGGCGGGGCGCAACCCGGGCCGGATCATCCCCAGGGTTCTGCGGGCCTTCGCCGACGCCCAAGGATCCGGGCACGTCCGTATCGTCGGCGAGCCCGTGTGGCCGGGGCGTACCCCGCTGGAGTACCCGGCGTGCGTCCAGCACGAGGCCCTGATCAACGCCGCCTTCCACGGTCGGGACGTGACCATCCTGTGCCCGTACGACGCGGACCGCCTGCCCGCCGAGGCGCTCGCCGACGCGCGGGTCACCCATCCGACCGTCATGGAGAACAGCCGCGAGCGGGCGAGCGGCGTCTTCTCCCCCACCCGCGCCCTCGCGCTCGGCAACGAGCCGCTGGCCCACCCCGACGGCGCCCCCGCCTTCGACTTCGACGAGGGGCTCCTGCACGAGGCGCGACTCTTCGCCGACCGGACCGCCGCACGGCTCGGCGCGGCCGACGAGGACCGTGCGGCGGTTCTGCTGACCGTCGCCGAGCTGACGACCAACAGCGTGGTGCACGGCGGCGGGCGCGGAACCCTGCGGCTCTGGGCCGAAGAGGGCCAGCTGGTGTGCGACGTACGGGACGTCGGGCTGCTGCGCGATCCGCTCGCCGGTCGGGTACCGGCCCCGGTCGAACGGCCCGGAGGCCGCGGTCTGCTCCTCGTCAACGAGTTCGCCACGCTGGTCCGCATCCACACCGGCGCCGCGGGGACGACCGTCCGGGCCTATTTCGACTTGTGGCCGACGGCGCGGTGGCGGCCGGTCGCGATCTGAAAATGTCACCACTCCTCGCGCATTTCCGATACCGGGAGAGCCGCCCACGCGTGTTCTCGTAGCCGTGCGGTCTGCGGTGCGCGACCATACGGACGCCGATACGCCATGGCGCGCTGCGGGCGCGGGTCGCAATGCTCGACTCGGAAAGCAGAAAAGAGGAAGAGAGGAAGGCGGAAGGCCGAAAGGCGAAAGCGGGAAGCGAGAGCGGAAAGCGCTGAGCGCCAAGTGCCGAGCAGCCGGCAGGCGGAAACATCGAGACAGGAAGAAGGACGGACGTGTCCGGCAGCGACAGCGAGAACCCAGCGATCCCCTCCCCGACCCCCGCGCCGACCCGCCCCAGGACGAACCGGGACTGGTGGCCGAACCAACTCGACCTTCAGGTTCTCCACCAGCACTCGCCCCTGTCCAATCCGATGGGCGAGGACTTCGACTACGCGGAGGAGTTCAAGACCCTCGACGTCGACGCGCTGAAGCGGGACGTCTTCGAGGTCATGACGGCGTCGCAGGACTGGTGGCCCGCGGACTACGGCCACTACGGGCCGCTCTTCATCCGCATGAGCTGGCATGCCGCCGGCACGTACCGCATCGCCGACGGCCGGGGTGGCGGCGGCGCCGGCGCCCAGCGCTTCGCGCCCCTCAACAGCTGGCCGGACAACGCCAGCCTCGACAAGGCGCGCCGTCTGCTCTGGCCGGTCAAGCAGAAGTACGGTCGGAAGATCTCATGGGCCGATCTCCTGGTATTCGCCGGAAATTGCGCCATGGAATCCATGGGCTTCAAGACGTTCGGGTTCGGCTTCGGACGGGAGGACGTCTGGGAACCCGAGGAAATCTTCTGGGGACCCGAGGACACCTGGCTCGGAGACGAGCGCTACGTCGGCGACCGGGAACTCACCGGTCCTTTCGGCGCCGTGCAGATGGGGCTGATCTACGTCAATCCGGAAGGGCCCAACGGCAATCCGGATCCGGTCGCCGCCGCCCGGGACATCCGCGAGACGTTCGGCCGTATGGCGATGAACGACGAGGAGACGGCCGCCCTCATCATCGGCGGCCACACGTTCGGCAAGTGTCACGGTGCGGTCGATCCCGAGTACATCGGTCCGGAGCCCGAGGCCGGCCCCCTGGAGGAGCAGGGCCTCGGCTGGCGGAACACCTGCCGCAGCGGCATGGGCGTCGACACGCTCACCAGTGGTCTCGAAGGTGCGTGGACCACTGAGCCGACCAAGTGGGACAACGGGTACCTGGACAACCTGTTCCGGTACGACTGGGAGCTGACGACGAGCCCGGCCGGTGCGAAGCAGTGGACCCCCAAGGATCCCTCGGCCAAGGGCACCGTGCCCGATGCCCACGACCCGTCGAAGCGGCACGCTCCGATGATGCTGACGACCGACCTCTCGCTGAAGGTGGATCCGGTCTACGCTCCGATCGCGAAGCGCTTCCACGAGAACCCCGCTGAGCTCGCGGACGCCTTCGCCAAGGCCTGGTACAAGCTGCTGCACCGCGACATGGGCCCCCTCTCGCGCTACCTCGGCCCGTGGGTCGCCGCGCCGCAACTGTGGCAGGACCCCGTCCCCCGGGTCGACCACGAGCTGGTCTCGGACCAGGACGTCGCCGCCCTCAAGGGCACGATCCTCGCCTCCGGACTCTCCGTCTCCCAGCTGGTCACCACCGCTTGGGCGGCGGCCGCCAGCTTCCGCGGCACCGACATGCGCGGCGGGGCCAACGGGGCACGGATCCGGCTCGCGCCGCAGAAGGACTGGGAGTCCAATGCCCTGCCCGAGGTGACCGCGGCGGTGCAGGCCCTCGAAGGGATCCAGCAGGACTTCAACGGCTCGCAGGCCGGCGGAAAGAAGGTTTCGCTCGCGGACCTGATCGTGCTGGGTGGGTGCGCGGCCGTGGAGAAGGCCGCGAAGGACGCGGGGCACGACATCACGGTCCCGTTCGCGCCCGGGCGTACGGACGCCTCGCAGGAGCAGACCGACGTCGAGTCGTTCGCCGTGCTCGAACCGCGGGCGGACGCGTTCCGCAACTACCTACCGGCGGGGGAGAAGTTGTCGCCGGAGATGCTCATGCTGGACCGCGCCAACCTGTTGACGCTCACCGCACCGGAGATGACGGTTCTCATCGGCGGCATGCGGGCCCTGAACACCGGGTTCGATCAGTCGGCGCACGGCGCCCTCACCAAGCGGCCGCAGACGCTGACCAGCGACTTCTTCGTCAACCTGCTCGACATGGGTACGGAGTGGAAGGCGTCCACCTCGGCCGAGAACGTCTTCGAGGGCCGGGACCGCGTCACGGGCGAGGTCAAGTGGACGGCCACCGCCGTCGACCTCGTCTTCGGTTCGCACTCCCAGCTCCGCGCGATCTCGGAGGTCTACGCGTCCCAGGACGCGGGAGAGACGTTCGTACGTGATTTCGTGGCGGCGTGGGACAAGGTGATGAACCTCGACAGGTTCGACCTCGCCCTCGCCTGATCCCGGAACCCCGGCTGACGTCCCGGCCGGCCGCCCTCGGCCGACCGGGACGTCGCCGAGTTGTGCCGTTGTCGCAGGCGATGCCCTCGATACGGTCGCGGTGACAACACAACACGTCCTGACGGGGGTTACTGGATGTTGCCGGAGGTATTGGCAGGGCTGGCTGCCGCAGGTGGCACCGCGGTGGTCGAGGCGGCCATGTCGGATGCCTGGCCGGGGGTGCGGGACCAGGTGGCCAGGTTCTTCGGCCGCAGCAATGGCGCACGGGAGCAGGCGGAACTGGAGCGCTTGGACCGGACCGCCGAGGCCTTGGCCCATGCCGACGAAGGCGCCGTGGAGGAGGCCAGGACGCGTCAGGCGATCTCCTGGCAGACCCGGTTCGAGGTGTTCATGGAGGCCCTGCCCGAAGACCGGCGCGCTGAGGCCGCAGCAGAGTTGCGGGCGCTCATCGAAGCAGCAGCATCCCCACCCACCCCTCCCGGGCAGACCACCATTCGCAATGAGATCAGTGGCGGGACCCTGTACGGCCCTGTCCTGCAGGGCCGTGACTTCCACGGACAGACCTTCACCACCACGGCTTCGCCCCGGCTCGTAGCGCGGGACGTCCGGCAGACCGCGGACGGCGAGGAGGAAGCCGGAACGGACCGATGACCGCGGGCCGGGAGGCTGGGGACGTGGTCCACAACCACATCAGCGGGGGCCTGATCATCGGGTACGTGGTGCAAGGCCGGCACGTCACCGTGCACCTGCCGCCGCAGATCGTTCCCGCCCTCGCCGGCATCCCTGCCCCCTCCCGCGCGTTCGCCGGCCAAGCCCTCGCCGCAGCAACTGGTTCCCGGGAGGGGTCCTGTTCTACGACCTCCTCGGATACGACGACGAACGCCGGGTGCCACCCGAGCGCGCCCTCTACGGCTTCCTCAACGCACTCGGCGTACCGCCCGAGCACATTCGCGACGGACTGCAGGACCGCTCACGGCTCTATGCCTCGATCCTTGCCCAGTACGCCGAACAGGGCCGACGGGTTCTGGTCGTCATCGACAACGCCTCCGCCACGCACCAGGTCAAACCACTGCTCCCGGCCGACGGGACGACAGCTGTTCTCGTGACCTCTCGGCACACCCTCGCCGATCTGGGCGCCCGCCTGCACGATCTGAAGACCCTCAGCCCCGGTGCCGCACTGGATCCGTTGCGCAACGCCCTCCTCCGAGCCCACGGACGTACCGATACCCGGGTGGACGACTCCCCGGGGGACGCCGAGAGGATCGCGGAGCCGTGCGGGCACCTTCCCCTGGCTCTGCAGGTCGTCGCTTCCCTGCTCGCCGATCAGCCTGAGCGCACCCTGGGCAGGATGGCCGAGGACCTGGCGGACTCACGGTCCCGGCTCGACGAACTCGAACGCGAAGACCTGGGTGTCCGGGCGGCGTTCGACCTGTCGTTCCGCCACCTGCCTCGGGAGCAGGCGCACCTCTTCCGCCTGCTCCCGCTCGCACCCGGGCCCCACGTCTCGGTAGGAGCCGCCGCCTCGCCGGCCGATGTCCACGGACGCGCTGCGAGGCGCTGCTTGGAAGCACTCGGCCGCGCGCATCTGATCGAACCCGCGAGTGACGGCCTCTGGCGGATGCATGACCTTGTCCGCCTGTACGCGACGGAGCGACGCGCTGGAGTCCGCTGCGGCCATCCACAAGGAGTTGGGCGAACGTCGGCGCGAGTCGATGGCGCTCGGAGGCATCCGGCTCGTCCAGGGCCTACGCCATGCCAGAGGGGGAGACCTGGACGCCGCGTTCGACCTCTTGCTGGAGGTGATCGCTCCAGAGACGGCCCGCAGCGAGGGCCGCGGTCGGGCGTGGTGGCGTATCTTCCGCTTCCGGGGGAGATGACCTTCGGCCAGAGGTGAATCCTTTTCGGGGCTCCCCGACTCTTGTCTGTGTACCGGCCGAACGCGCCGGCAGAACCGGGAGGAACACCCATGATGGTCACTGGCCTCGTAGTGATCGGAGCCCTGCTCGTGGGCGCGTGCAGCTGGCACCTGGTGCGGCGCTACAAGAGCCGCGCATGAGCCGGCAGTTCTCGTGGCCGGACGAGCGGCTGATCAAGGCCGCTCAGGACGGCGACGTCGCTTCGCTCACCACCGTCGTCATGGAATCGCAGCCGCACGTGCGCAAGTTCGCCCTGTCGCTGTGCTCGTCGCCGCAGGACGCGGAGGATGCGGCTCAGGAGGCGCTGATCATCCTCTACCGGAAGATCGGCACCTTGCGGGCCACCGGCGCGCTCGCCTCGTGGATGTTCCGGATCGTGCGCAACGAATGCCTCCGGCAGGTACGGGTGCTCGTCTCGCGGAGCGACGAGCACCCGGCCGAACCGGAGACGGCCGCGGAACCGTCCGCCGAGGAGGCGGTGCTGCACCGGCTGGAGGTGGCACGGATCGCGGCCGCGGTCAGCGCCCTTCCCCGCGATCAGCGGCAGGTCCTGATCATGCGTGACGTCCAGGGCCTGCCCGGCAGGACCGTCGCCCATGCGCTCGGTCTGAGCAGCGCCGCGATGAAATCGCGGCTGCACCGGGCGCGCGCGGCGCTGCGCCACTCCCTGGAAGCGAACGGCCGGACACCGGATCCACTCATCGACCAGCCAGTCGGAGGAGGCTCACCACAATGAACTACGCCAGCAAGTCCGTCCCGCGCCACCTGGCGCGCGGCGCCATCGGGTTCGGGGTGATCGTCGGCTCGGTCGCCCTGGTGCCCGTCGCCGGCCCGGTCACCCTGCTGGCGGCGCCGCTGGCCCTGATCGCCTTCCGCGGCTGCCCCACCTGCTGGATGGTCGGCCTGGCGCAGACCATCTCCCGCGGCCGTCTGGAGCGCGAGTGTGCGGACGGCGTCTGCACCCTCACCAAGGCGCAGCCGGCGGCATAGTCCGGAAGGACGGAACTCCTCGACGGGGTGGCCCACAGGGTGTCTACTTCCCCCGACGAGGCGGGCACGCCAAGGGCGCGGGAACGGGGGCGCGGCATGGGGTCGGACCCAGCGGCGGAGCGCGAGAACGTCATCCGCGACGGCACCTTCCACATGCCGGTGATCCAGGCCGGAGGCGACGTCACCGTCCGCTTCCAGAACCCTGACGGCCGGGTCCCGCCGCCCGGCCCCGTGGTGAGCACCGCGCCGCCGTTCGGGCTGCGGGACCCCGGGCGACCGCTGCGCGGCCGGCACGAGGAGCTCGAACGCCTCACCCGGCTGCTCCGCGGGCCGTCCGACGGGACGGTCCACGTCCTGTGCGGGCCCGGCGGGTGCGGGAAGACCGCGCTCGCACTCGAAGCGGCGCACCGGGTGCCGTTCCGGCGCTGGTGGATCGACGCCCGGCACCGGTCCTCCCTGGAGACCGGGCTGCTGGCCGTCGCGCGCCGCCTGGGCGCTCCCCTGGACCACGGCACCGGTGACCCGGCGGACGGCCTGTGGGACCGGCTGACGCACCTCGAAGCACCCTGGCTGCTCGTGGTGGACAACGCCGACGACCCCTCCGTCCTGGACGGCAACGGCCGGCTGGCCGCCGGTACGGGATGGGTCCGGCCCCACCTCGCCCCGTACGGGCACGTCATCGTCACCAGCCGCGACGCCGCCCGGAGCACCTGGGGGGCTGCCTGCGCCCCGCACCGCCTCGGCATCCTCGGGGATCGGGACGCGGCCCGGGTGCTGCTGGACCACGCCGGCTCCGGCGCGGGAGGACCGGCGGAAGCCGCCGGGCTGGCGCGGCGGCTGGGCGGGCTGCCGCTGGCCCTGCGCACCGCGGGACAGTACCTCGCGGAGGCGACGGCCGTGCCCGACTCGTTCCGCGGGGCCACCGTGCCCACCGGGTTCTCGGCGTACCGGGAGGCCCTGGACTCCGGGCCCGAACTGCTCGACCCTGACGGGTCCCTCGCGAGCACCTGGGGGCTCTCCCTCGACCTGCTGGACCGGCGCGGCCTGCCCCGGGCCCGCGGCCTGCTCGGGCTGCTCTGCGTCTTCGCGGACGCCCCCGTGCCGTACGCCCTCCTCCTGCACCCGCCGACGCTCGCGGCCGAGGACCGCTTCAGCGGCCTCGACGGCCCGGGCCTGTGGAGCCACCTGCGGGCCACTGCCGACTTCGGGCTCTTCGACCTGCCCGTGCCCGAGGACGACGCCCCCCACCTGCTGTACCTCCATCCGCTGGTCCGCGCCTTCAACGCCGACCGCTCCCTGCTCCCGCTCGCCGTCCGGCTGCTGAGCCGCGCGGCCGGAGCCGACCGTTCCGCCGACCCCCACGAGGCGCAGCGGGGACCGGACTGGAACGTGCTCGCGGCGCACGCCCGCCACTTGGCACGGTGCGCCGTCGAGACGGACGCCGCCGACGCCGTGGTCGAACCCGCCCTCACCGCCGCGCTCGGGGCTGCCGTGCACCACCGCGACAGCGGGCTGTTCCAACAGGCCCACGCCGACATTGAGTTCGTGCGCGACGCCGCGGAGCGCCGCTGGGACCGCGAGCACCCGGTCGTCCAGGCGGCCGCCCATGCCCGCGCGACGACGCTGCGGACGATGGGCCGGCTGCGGGAGGCCGAGGACGGGCTGCGCGAGGTGGTGGAGGTGCGCCGCCGTACGTCGGGAGAGCGGCACCCCGCCACCCTGGCCGCCCGGCACGACCTCGGCGCGGTCCTGAACTCCCTGGCCCGGCGCTCGGAGGCCCGGGCGGAGTTCGAGTTCGTGCTCCGCGCCCGGGTGGAGCTCCTCGGCGAGCGGCATCCCGTCACGCTCAGGACCCGGCACCGGCTGGCCCGGGTGCTCTTCGCCCAGGGGGCGTACGCCGAGTCGCTCGCCGAGTTCGACGCGGTGCTCGCCGGGCCGGGCCCACGCGCCGACGACCCCGCCTCCCTGACCACGCGTCACCACCGGGCCAGGGTGCTGCTGGCCCAGGGGGACGTGGAGAAGGCGACGGAGGAGTTCGAGGCACTGCTCCGCGACCGGCGGCGCCGGCTCGGCCCGGACCACCCCCTGGTGACCACCGCTCGGCACAACCTCGCCCTGGCCTTCCTGGCCCGGGGCCGCTGCGAGGACGCCGAACACGAGCTGCGTGCCGTCCTGTCGGACCAGCGGAAGGCCTTCGGCGAAAGCCACTACTACACACTCGCCACCCGCCACGAGCTCGCCCGGGCCGTCTTCGCCCAGGGCCGCGGCGAGGAGGCCGAACCGGAGACCGCCCTGGTCCTCGCCGCGCAACGCGAGGTGCTCGGCGACGACCACTCCTACACCCTGGCCACCCGCCACACCCATGCCGAGATCCTCGCCGCGTCGGGCCGCACCGCGCAGGCGGCCGCGGAGCTCGCGCAGGTCCTCGACCGCCGCACGCGGACCCTGGGCGCGGACCACCCGCAGACCCGTGCCACGCGCACCGCCCTGCACGCGATCGCGCCCGCGGCCGGCGCCGGGCGGGCCTGAGGCGGCGGGCCCGAGGCGGGGCGCGGAGGCGTACTTCCTTGCGCGGCCGGGCTCCTGCATCATGGCCCGGCACCGGAGTGCACCCGCGCGGGCCTTCCCGCGTCCCGTAACCGACCGCGACCCGGAGGCCCGTGTGCCGACCCACGACCAGGCAGGGCGCGACGAGCTGTACCTCGACCCGTACCCGCTGTACGCCCGCGCCCGCAGGGCCGAGGGGCTGACCTACGTACCCGAGTTCGACGCGTGGCTGGTCGCGCGGGACAAGGACGTACGCGAGGTGCTGCTGCGCCCCGAGGACTTCTCCTCGGTCAACTCCCTGCTCCCGGACGTCCAGTTGTCGCAAGCGGCACTGGGCATCCTGCCGCAGGGGTTCGGACCGCGTCCCACCGTCGTCAGCACGGACGGCGCGGAGCACAGGCGGCACCGGGCGGTACTCAACCGCGGGCTGTCCTCCGCGCGCGTGGCGGCCCTGCTGCCGTACGCCCGGGAGTGTGCACGGGAGTTGGTGGACGGCATCGCCGCGGACGGGTCGGCGGAGCTCGTGGAAGCGTACGCCCGCCGGCTGCCCGGGCTGGTGATCGGCCGGCTGATCGGACTGGACCCGGCGGACGTGCCCGCCGCGGTGCACGGCGGGTACCGGGCCGAAGAGCTGCTGTTCCGGCCGATGCCTCCGCAGGAGCAGGCGGCCGCCGCTGCGGACGTGGTCGCGCTCCAGCACCTGCTGGACGGGTACCTGCGCGACCGGCGTACCGCTCCCCGGGACGATCTGTGCTCGACGATGGTGGCGGCTCTGGCTCCCGGCACCGGTGAACTCACCCTGGAGCAGCGTCACGAGCTGGTGGCGAGCCTCCAGAACCTCCTGATCGCCGGATTCCTCACCACCAGCGCGATGATCGGCAGCACCCTGCTGCACCTGCTGCGCGACCGGTCGCAGTGGGAGATGCTGTGCGCCGATCCGGCGCTGATCCCGGCGGCCGTGGAGGAGGCGGCACGCTACGACACGGCCGTGCAGGCCTTCCGCCGCACCGCCACCCGGCCGGTGTCGCTCGCCGGGACGAAGCTGCCGGCCGGTGCCCATGTGCTGGTCGCCTACGGTTCGGCGAACCGCGACGAGGACCGCCACGAGCGGGCCGACCGGTTCGACATCAGCCGCCCCGCCGGCCACCACCTGGCTTTCGGCCACGGACCGCACGGCTGCCCCGGCTCCCAGTTGGGCCGCGAACAACTGCGCCTGACCCTGGAGCTGTTGACCTCCCGCCTGCCGGGTCTGCGGCTGGATCCCGGCGCCCCTTCGCCGACCATGCGGCCCACCTTGATCCATCGCTCGCCCCGGGCCCTGCACGCGATCTGGTGAACCTCACCGTTTGCTGGACAGGAACTCTTTGAACACGCGGGTGGAGCGGGGGTTCTTGCTGCACTGCCACACGCCGTGCGGGCAGTAGTCCGTGATGCTGTGGTACATCGGCTTCTGCTTGGCGATCCAGGCCAGCATGCGCCGCATGTACTCCGGGTTGTCGCCGTTCCGGAAGAGCCCCCACTCGGGGTACGAGATCCGCTTGCCGTGCGCCCTCGCGAAGTCGACCTGATGCTGGAGTCCGTAGGGCTGGTTGATCTGCTCGTCGAAGGTGTTGCCGGGCGGCTGGTCGTAGGAGTCCATGCCGATGATGTCGACCACGTCGTCGCCGGGGTAGCACCTGGTCCAGGGGACCGCGTCACTGCCGCGGTTGGGGGCGAAGTCGAAGCGGAACCGCTGCCCCTCCACGGCGCGCATGGCCGACACGATGTTGCGCCAGTACTGCTTCCAGCTCTCGGGGTCGGGGCTGCACCGGTGGGTGTAGTTGAAGCCGTTCATCTCCCAGCCGAGCACGATCACCGTGTCCGGCACCCCGAGGGCGACCAGGCGCTGGGCCAGCCGGTGGAAGTGGTGGTCGAACTCCCCCTCCGCGCCGGCGCGGATCAGCTCGGCGACCCGTTCGTCGGGGACGCCGGCCTCGTTCTCCTCCTGCATGGGCACGTTCAGGACGAACAGCCGATCGGCTCCCGCCTTGCGCCACCGTGCCCAGCTGCGCAAGGAGTCGGGCTCACCCTCGATGTTCGCCCAGGTGTCGCCGGGCAGGTAGGTGTGCCCGGCGCGCAGTTCGGTACCGCCGAGCCAGCGCGAGAGGTCCCGCATCCTCTCGACGCCGGGCGAGCCGTAGTGGAGGTAGGCGCCCACGGCGACCTTGGGCCCGGTTTTGCCGCCGGAAGCCTCTTCGGGCGGCGTGGCGACGGCGCCGCCGGTGGCGAGCAGACAGGCGGCGGCGACCGTAGCTATGCAGGCGCCGGCCAGGCGGCGGCCTCGATGGGACATGACGTCTCCATAACCTTCGCGATCCGATGTGATGTGTCCGGCATCGACGTTAGCCATCTCATCCTCACGGCTGCCTCCCCTGTGTCCCGATCCTGGGCCATTCGCGGCAGCCGACGGCCTGCGTCTGGCCCGACCAGGTGCAGGTGGCGCGCGTGCCGGGCGCCGCGCGCACCGGGCGTCGGGTTCACCCGGTCGGGGTGGGTCGGGAGGTGACTACGGCGAGGTGTGCGGGGATGGCCGGCTGATGGGTGCAGGCTCGGCGGACGTCCCCGTGCGGCTCGGTGGGCGTCCCCGTGCGGCTCGGTGGAGGCGGTCCATGCCCGGTGCTCGGCCTTTCCTCAGGACCGGCCGCGCATTCGTCGTCGCTGCGGCGGCCGGCTGTCTGGTCGGGCTGGTCGGCGGCGCCTTCCGGTGGTGCCTGGAGCACGCCGACAAGCTGCGCGCCTCGCTGGTGGGGACTGCCGCAGGTCTGGGCGTCGTGGGGTGGCTGGTCCCGGTCGCACTCTGCGCGGTGGGCGCGGCGGTGGCGTGTGCGATCGCCCAACGGGTCCCGCACGCGGCGGGCAGCGGGATCCAGCACGTGGAAGCCGTGTGGCGGCAGGAGTCCGATCAGCATTCGCTGTGGCTGGTACCGGCGAAGTTCGTCGGCGGGGTCATCGCCATCGGCTCGGGCCTGGTCCTGGGGCGGGAGGGTCCGCTCGTCCACATGGGCGCCGCGATCGGGTCCGTGGCCGGTCATCGCGGCCGGCTGGACGCCGAGGACGCACGCCTGGTCCACACCGCGCTCGGCGGGGCGGGACTGGCGGCGGCGTTCATCGCTCCGCTGGGCGGGCTGCTGTTCGTCTGCGAGGAGGTGACCCGCACGATCAGGCCCCGCCTGGTGCTGTTGACGCTCGTCGGCACCGTCGCCGCGGTGGTCTGCTCCCTGTTCGTCGTGGGGGGCGAGCCCGTACTCCCGATGCCGGACGTCCCCGACCCGCCCGTGTGGATGCTGCCGGTCTTCCTGCTGTTCGGCGTGGCCGCCGGGGCGCTGGGCGCCGCGTACAGCGCCCTGGTCGTACGGACCCTGGAGGTGTGCGACGGGCTGACCCGGGTGCCGCTCACCGTCCGGGCGGCAGCCATCGGTGCCGTGGTCGGAGCGCTCATGGCCATCGATCCGCTCCTGGCCGGCGGCGGCGACCCGCTGAGCCTGCGCCTGCTGGCGGGCGGCAGCATGACGGTGGGGGCTCTGGTGGCCTACCTCGCCGTCCGGTTCGTGGCGGGCCCGCTCAGCTACGCGGCCGCGACGCCCGGCGGGTTGTTCGCCCCGCTGCTGGCGCTGGGGGCCCTGTGGGGAACCCTCGCCCACGCGCTCGCCTCCCCTCTCCTGTCGGACCACGCGGCGGGTCCCGCCGCGTTCGCCGCGGTGGGGATGGCGGCCCTGTTCGCGGGGGTCGTGCGGGCGCCGCTCACGGGCGCCGTCCTGGTCGTGGAGATGACCGGCACGTCCGTGCTGCTGGTCCCGCTGCTGATCGCCTGTTTCGCCGCGACCGTGACCGCGGACTGGCTGGAGAGCGAACCGATCTACGACAGCCTGCGGCGCCGGATGCTCGAACGCCCCTGAAGGAGGGACGGCGCCCCGGTTCCGGCGCGAAGATCGTCAAGCAGTAGGCTCGGCCCGCAACACGACGCGAGGGGATGCCGAATGGCGCGGGTTGCAGTGGTCGGTGCGGGTATCAGCGGGCTGGGGACGGCGCTCATGCTGGGACGGCGGGGCCACAGGGTCACGTTGTTCGAGCAGGACGCCCGGCAGGCCGGAGAGGACCTGCACCGGGACTTCTTCCACTGGCGCAGGCCCCGGAGCCCGCACGCCGTCCAGCCCCACTCGCTCCTCGCGCCGGTACGCACCGTACTGCGCGCCGAAATACCTGATGTCTACGCCGACTTGCTGGCACGCGGAGCCCGTGAGTACCACGAGTTCGACTGGTTCGGCGAGCATCCCCCGCATCGGGCCGGCGACGAGGACCTGGTGACCCTGCGCACCCGCCGCATCGTGCTGGAGGCCGCCCTGACCGCGGCCGTGCGGCGGGAACCCGCCGTTGAGGTGCGGCAGGGCCGCCGGGTGACTGGCCTCACCTTCCGGGAGGGCGCCCCGCCGCGGGTCACCGGCGTACGAGTGGGCGAGGAGGTGCACCGGGCGGACCTCGTCATCGATGCGTCCGGACGTCGCTCGCCGGTTCCCGCCTGGCTCGTCGCGGCCGGCTGCCACCCGCCCGTGGTCGACAGCCACCGCACCGAGATCGCCTACCTGTGCCGCTGGTACCGCCTGCGCGCCGACGGCCCGCGCGACCCCGGGCGGGTGAAGACCGGCTCGGCGGCACCGTTCGCGATTGCGGGCGTCTTCCCTTCCGACAACGACACCTTCGCCATCCACGTGGTGCTCGCCACGGCCGATCCGACCCGCGGCGCGCTCACCGACCCCGACGTGTTCGAGGCTGCCGCCCGCCGCTTCCCCGCCACTGCGGCCTGGCTCGACCTGGACCCCGAACCGCAGTCCGCCGTACTGGCGATGGGCGGCCTGGACAACCGCTGGACCTCCCTCGTGGACGATGCGGGACCCGTCGTCACCGGCCTGGTCAACGCCGGGGACAGCCTCATCCACACCAACCCCACTTCGGGCCACGGCGTGTCCCTCGGCCTGCGCGCCGCCCAGTACCTCGCCACCCATGTGGACCGGATCGCGGCGGACCCCACCAGCTACCACACCTGGACGACGCAGAGCCTGCGCCCGTGGTTCGACGCGCAGGTGACGGCCGACCGCACCACCGGGCAGCGCCTCGCCGAGAGCGCGGCACCATCGGACCGGCGGGCCGCCGCCGTGGGTGCCTGCGCCTTCGACGATCCCGTCGTGATGAGGGCCCGGGCCCAGGTACGCCATCTCGTGCGACCGGCACGCGACGCCTACGGCACCGACGAGGTGGAACGGCACGTCACCGCCTGGCTGGCGGCCAACCCCGAGTTCTCGCCGCGGTACGACGGCCCGACCCGCGACCAGTGGGACGCAGTCGTCCCGGGCTGACCGTTTGCCAGCCGACCGACGCGAGAGACCCCCGTACGGCCGGTGCGGGGGTCTCTCGCGTCGGTCGGCGGTGACGCTCCGAAGGACGTGGTCAGGCCGCGGCGTCCCAGGCGGTCGTCATGCCGTCCAGCCACGCCGGCGGCAGCTCCGCGGCGTCCCATTCCTCGCGGAGCTCCTGCGGCACGGCGATGAGCCGCTCCAGCACGGCGATGCTCGTGGCGGAGTGGAGGAGCGAGTAGCGGCCGTGCACCGTGATGGCACTGCCCGGTCCGTACGCCGCGAACAGGCGCTCCAGCCGGGCCCGGTGGGCCGCGGCGAACTGCATCAGCCGCCCGGCGTACCCGGCCCGCTGCCGGGGGCTCATCGTGCCGAGGACGGCGCCGAGCACCTCTTCGGTGACCTCCGGGTCCAGGTCCGAGTCCGCGGTGAACGACAGGTACAGAGGCGTCAGCGCCACGCGCGCCCGCTCCACCTCCACCCGCCCGGCCCGCGGGTGCTCCCCCGCCGGTCCCTGCTGCCCGTCGGCTCCGACGACCCGTAGCAGGGTCCGCTCGGCGACGGTGCCGAGCTCCTCCAGGAGGTCGCCGGCGCCGTCGAGCCAGCCCGCCTCGTACGCCTCGCCCTTGTCCCCCGGCGCGCTCCGGCCGCCGCCGCTCAGCTCCTGGTGCGCGAGGGCCAGCGCACCCGCTTCCAGCAGCCCGATCAGTTGCCGCGCGTCATCGGAGGGTACGCCCGTCCGCGCGAGGAGTTGCAGCAGCGTCGTCCTCGCGTTGTCGACACTGGCCTCGTCCAGCCACTGCCGTCCCTCATCGGCCGCGCCCATCACATCCTCCTCATCGCTCGGGTAGTGCCGTGTGTCCAACGAGATAGCTCCCTTCGACGGTCCAACGCCCGACGGCCGGATTGTGCTCCCCGGCGACACAGCCGGTCGGGCCTCGGCACCGATCTCCGCCACCGGCATCCAATCAGGCGGGGACGCGGAGCTGCGACCGCCCGTCGTACCCACGCCGGGATGTCATGACGGGGGGCGTGCTCGGTCAGTCGGAAATCCCGAGATGAAGGATGGTGGCCCAGTCGCTGGTGACCAGCAGCAAGCTGCGCCACCCTATGTCGCCAGCGCGCGGGGCGCTGACGTCGGCGGTGCTTCGGACGGGCCCCAGATGGGCTTCGATGAGGTCGGCGAGGCCGTCGGCGAGTTCGCCTGCCCGCCGGATCTCGGCGGGCGTGCGCACGCCGGGGTCCGAGAACCTGACGGCGGGCTGCATGAACCCCTCGGTCACCGTTTGCCGGAATATGTCCCGCCAGGCCTGTGGTGACTCGAACTCGACCGGCATTCCCACCTGGTGCCCACTGGCCCCCGCGTCGCACACGGCTTGAGCGAGACCCTCCAACCAGCCATGCCCAGCTGTGGTCCCAGCCACTGGCACTACAGGGAAGAGCTCTACGGACGACACGTGGTTGCAGTCGTCGAGGAGTTCCTCCAGTGGTTCGGCTGCGGCCGACACTGCGTCCGGAGCGTCGAGTGGGTTCAGCATGGGCGTCTGGGTCCTCTGTGCGGTTCCGGGCTTCGGTAACGTCCGCGGGGGGGGGGGGGGGGGGGGGGGGGGGGGGGGGGGGGGGGGGGGGGGGGGGGGGGGGGGGGGGGGGGGGGGGGGGGGGGGGGGGGGGGGGG
>NZ_JBVJUY010000034.1:0-99411 GCF_055604165.1 Streptomyces sp. NPDC037242 | reverse complement strand
CCCCCCCCCCCCCCCCCCCCCCCCCCCCCCCCCCCCCCCCCCCCCCCCCCCCCCCCCCCCCCCCCCCCCCCCCCCCCCCCCCCCCCCCCCCCGGGACCGTGTCCCGATCGGTCCGGCAGGATCAGGCGATCTCGGATGTGTCGCCCGTGCAGGTCGGCGGGTGTGGGTGTCGCCCGTGACAACCGTGTTGCTCGCCGAGTGGGTCCGGCCGAGCGCGGCCGTGTCCGCCCAGCCGAAGCCACCCCGCCGGCCTTCAGTCCTCCAGCCCGTCTATCACGCTGTCACAGGTAGCTTTCGATGGCGGGCAGGAGCGCCTGGAAGGTTTCTCCGGACGCCGGTTCCCCAATAGCGACCAGCATCCATCCATCATCCAGTCGGGAGACCCTGGCCATGATCAGAGCGGTGTGGGAGCCGCCACTGGACAGGGTGTACCGGGCGATTTCATCGCCCGTGACCTCGTCGCGTGAAGGCGGTCTGGAGCAGATCCTGGGCGTCCACCGGGTCGGGAACCAGGCGGCGGGCCGTGCGCAGCAGCGCGTCCTGCTTGAGCCGTACGTAGTCCTCGAAGCGCAGAGCCTCGTTGCCGCTGAACATTTCCGCGTCCTCCTCGTTCCGGGGCCGGCGTGCGCCCGCGCAGGTGGAGGGAGAGCGGCCGCCGGAGCAGGGCGGCGTGGTCGTGTTCGGCCGTGCCCTGTCGTGCCCTGCCCTGCAAACCTCGTTCAAGGGCAGGTCGTGGAGGTATCCGCCGGGCGGCCGGAGCCCATCCGTCACCTGGCGGAGCGCGCCCCGCCAGGTGACGGTCCGAGGGGCCGGGCCCCCCGGATCTCAGCCCCGGCGCGGGTTCATGACGCCATCCGCTCCGGGGTCGTGGTCTCAGGGGTCGACGGAGCAGAGGGCCGGGTGAGCAGGCGGGCGATGGTGGTCGAGCCGACGCCGTGGAGCAGAACGCTGCCGAGGACGGTGAGTGTCGTCGCGTACAGGACGGTGTCTGCGTAGGGCCCGTCGGGCAGGGTGTTGAAGGCGATCAGCCCGAACACGATCGAGGTGGTGCCGCGTGGTCCGAGGGCTCCCACCATGAGCCGTTCGCGCCAGGTGAAGTCCGAGCCGAGGAAGGCGAGCAGGATCGGAACGATGCGCACGACGGTGAGTGCGGCGGCGCAGAGCGCGACGGTGGGCCAGTGGATGCCCTCGCCCAGCGCGAGGACCACGGCGTTTCCGAAGAAGAACCACATGCACATGGTCATGATCGAGTTGGTGTCCTCGATCAGCCGGAAGTCCGAGGCGTCCGGGGCTGGGACAGCCCCTCGCCGGGTCGGCGCCTGCCGGACGTAACGGAAGGCGATGCCGCAGACGAAAGAGGCCACGAAGCCGTTGCCGCCGGCCGCCACCGTCATGGTGTAGGCGAGCAGCGGCGCGACCAGGACGAGGATCCGGCGTGACTGTGCGGTCATCCGGTGCCTGCGGTCGGCCGAGTTCATCAACCACGCCAGCAGTGGCCCCAGCACGATGCCGACGGCGATTGCCTTCGCCGCGGACGGGACGGCCGTGCCCAGTGCCTGCATGGGGGTGTGGGCTTGTGTCGTGGCACCGGCGAGGATCAATGCGAAGAGGAAGATGGGCGAGACGATCCCGTCGTTGTAACCGCTCTCCACGTTGAGGAGATTACGCACCCGTGCGGCGATACGCGTGTCGCGTACCAGTGTCTCGGCCGGGGCGAAGTCCGTCGGAACGATGACGCACGCGATCAGCAGCAGGACCACCACGGGCAGCGCGGGCAGCAGCAGAGAGCCCAGCAGGACCATCGCGGCCAGGCTCAGGGGCAGTGCCACCAGCAGTGCCCGGGCGGCAGCGCCGGGATCTTTGCCGAACAGTCGGCCGCCCGGCAGTTCGGTCGCGTCGACGAACAGCAGGACCGCCAGGATGACCTCGGCCACGTGCTGGGCGACCTCGGAGTTCAAGGTGGCGGCGATCTGGTTCTGGGTGAACAACCCGGTGATGATCCCCGCGAGGACCAGCACCAGAGGGGCCCTGACGTGCCGCTGCTCCAGCCATCCGGCGACGAGCGCCCACCCGACGGCCGCAGCGGTAATCACGATCACGGTGAAGAGCATGGGGATTCCTGGATTTGGGCACAGAACGTTGACGGGCTGGCGATGGACGGGACGTCCTGCTGGACGGGCAGTGCGCGGCGGGCGGGTCAGTCCCCGCGGGACGGGACGCGTATCCGTACCCGGTAGCCGCCTTCGCCGGTCGGGCCGGACTCGAAGGTGCCGTGCAGGATGTCGGCGCGCTCCTTGAGGCCCAGCAGGCCCTGGTGTGCGCCGGGCAGGGGCAGTGAGGGGCGGGACGGCGGGCTGTTGGTGACCGTCACTCCGACGTCGTCGCCGTCGTGCCACAGCTCTACGGTCGCCGTGGCTCCGGGGGCGTGTTTGCGGGCGTTGGTCAGCGCCTCCTGCACCGTGCGGTACAGAGCACGCTGGGCGGGTGTGCCCACGGAGGCGGGGAGTTCGCCCGTGAGCTCCGCTTCGATGCCGCTGGACCCCACCAGTCTGTGCAGGTCGGCGAGGGTGGGCTGCGGGGTGAGTTCCGTCGCGGCTCCGCCGGAGGCGCGTAGCAGCGTGACCATGGTGCGCAGCTCGTCGAGCGTGTCCACGCTCAGGGAGCGGATGGTTCGCGCCGCTTCCCTGCTGTCCGCGTCCTTGGCGGCCACTTGCATGGCTCCGGCCTGAATCGCGATCAGGCTGACCTGGTGGGAGACGACGTCGTGCATCTCGCGGGCCAGCTGGGCCCGTTCCTGGGCCAGGACGGCCTGCGCGTGCAGCTCGCGCTCGTGCTCCCGCGCCTCCTGGATCTCCACCAGACGCCGTGCCAGGTCCCTGCGTGCCTGGACCAGCTGGCCCAGCAGGACCGGAGCGGCGGCCGTCGCCAGGTTGTACAGCAAGTAGACCAGCGACCAGGCCCCGCTGGTCGACACGTCATCGTCCAGCGGAGTGTGCACCACCATGGCGACGGCGGACAGGACGGCGCATGTGCCGAGCAGGCGACGGTCACGCGAACGTTCGGCCAGGGCGTACAGGGCGGCGACCGGGGCGACCAGGACGTCCTGGACCAGGGTGGCCGGCAGGGTGAGGAGGAAGACGGCCAGCGGGAACCGTCGCCGCAGGGCCAGTGCACCGCAGGCGATCGCGGCGAGTACGAGGCCGAGCGGTGTGCCGTCCCACAAGGTGAGCCACGCGTCGAGAACGGCGAGGACGACCAGAGCGGCATCCCGCGCGGCCGGCGGTACCCGGTTCCACAGCCGCTTCGCCTCAGCCGCTGCGCTCACCGGCCTTCCCTGCCTTGCCGGCCATCGTCCAGCAGCCCTGCCCGCTGGGCGAGCAGCGCCGCCTGGACCCGGCCGGCCACCCGCAGTTTGGTGAGAAGGGCGCTGACGTGGTCCTTGACCGTGCCGGTGCCCAGATGCAGACGGGTTCCGATCTCGGCGTTGGACAAACCTTCCGCCAGCAGTACGAGCACGTCGCGCTCCCGGTCGGTCAGCCGCCCCACGCGGGCCGCCTCCTCGTCCACGGCCGCAGGCCCCCCGGCAGCAGGATGCGAGCGCAGCAGGCTCCGGGAGGCCTTGGAGGACATCACCACTCCACCGTCGGCCAACGTCCTCACCAACTGGGGCAGGTGATCCGGTTCGGTGTCCTTGAGGAGGAAACCGGCCGCGCCCGAGTGGAGGGCCGCCAGGACGTACTCGTCGGTGTCGAAGGTGGTGAGCATCGCCACCACGGGGGGAACGGGCAGGGCGCGCAGCTGAGCCAGCACCGTGAGGCCGTCGACGTCCGGCATCCGGATGTCGAGGAGGACGACATCCGGACGGTGTTCCCGCACCGTGTCGAGGGCGTCGCCGCCCGACGCCGTGGCGACGACCTCGATGTCGTCCGCCGTGCCCAGGATGAGACTGAAACCGGATCGGACCAGCGCCTCGTCATCCACCACCACTACCCGAATCACGTGCGTCGCACCCCGTCGTTCGTCGAACCCTGTCGTACCCGACCGTAAGGTCCCTCGCCATCCCCGGAGCGGTTGGGAGCCCGGTTCCAGCCGGTCGGCGGGGCAGTTCCCGCCGGTCGGCGGAGGCGCCGGCAGGTGTCGGACGGCGCGCCGACCGGCAAGGGACACCCCCCCCGCGCTCGTGGCCCGGGCAACCCGCGTCATCGGTATTGGCCGCGACGGGCAGAAGCTGCGCGCCGTACGCGACGAACTCGGCGAAGCGTTCGTACCTGGAGCCGCCGACGCCCCCGACGAAACGCCCGCCGTGGAGGGGATCCGCACGTACCGCCCGGTCACCTGGACGCTGGCCGGGGTCATCAGTACGGCGAGGAGAAGGCCGAGCGTGCCGATGACGAGGCTCCGCTTCCTGCCGACGGTCTTCTTGCCGGCGTCGATGCCCTGCCCGGGCCGAGCCCCTCCGCTACCTGGACAAGGAAAACCAGATCGTCACGGCCCCTGCGGCCGCCCACGCACTCTCTGGAGGATCTCCTCGCGAAGCCGCCTGCGACCCGGGTCCCTCCTGAAGCGAATGCCCCTCTGTTCCTCGACTGCTTCAGCCAGCCTCCTGGCCTGCGCTGTGTCGAGGTCGTCGATCATTTGCAGAGCGAGCCGCATGGCGTGGTACTGCTCGAAAGCGGTGCGCGGGTTCCTGATGGCGGCAAGAGTGGCCTCGAAGTTCCGCAGCTCAGGTCTGGCCTGCATCATCGCCACGGCGGTGATGCGCTGCTCGTCCGTACCGTCCCGCAGCCAGCGCAAGACCTCGGCCGACTCGAAGGACTGCTCCCGTGCCAAGCGGCGCGCACGGGCGATCACCCCTTCCATGGCCCGGGTGCGCGGGTCGCCGGCGCGCATCGAGCCACGTACTGAGCTGTAGTCGGCCGCGATGGGCCCGGCAGCGTCCAGCATGGTCCTCGCCTCTGCACGCAGCTCACGAGCCGAGGCGATGTCGCCGCGGCGCTCGGACTCCTCCGCCAACGCGAACCTCTCCGCGGCGGCAGCCCGAATCCTCAGGGTGGCACCGCCGAACTCAAGGCTCTCGATGCGGCTGCCGAGCAGAGCCAGGAGAAGCAAGACGCCCCCGAATACGATCAGCGCCGCCGCGCCGGTCCCGTTCTGGGTCGCGAAGACCGCAAGTGCGCCCAAACCGAATGACCCCGCACCCATGAGCGCCGTGAGCGAACGCAAGGCGGGCGTGAACCAGACGGTCGCAGATCTCGTCTTCACCGGCCTCTCCGCTTTGGCCCGGAGGGCCGTGTCGATTGCGGCTCCACGTTGATGTCCTCCAGGATCACAGCGCCGGCCTTTTGGCAGGTGGAAATCAGGTCCTGAGCGGCCCGGACATCGGACCGTAGCGGCGGGCGCGACAGAGCCCGGCCGGGTGGATACGCGCCGGCCGGGCCCTGCGTGCGTGGGGTGCGGGTCGTTCAGAAGTCCTCGTCGCGCAGGTTGTGCTCGTCTCGCCGGAGCTCTTCCTCGCGGCGACGCCCCATCTCGTCCGGACCCTTGCCCCCGCGGGACGGAGTGCCGGGCTCGGGGTGCGCCGGGTCCTGGTCGGGCCTCGGAGGACGCTGCTGCTCGTCGCGGCCCTTACCCGGCGCCTGGCGCTTGTCCTGCTTACCCATGAGGGGACTCCTTTGAGGTGTGGGGGTGAAGCTCTTCCCTCCACACTGACACCAGGCGTCACAATATGCACATTGTCAGTAACGGTGAGTGCTGGTCGGTGTCGTGCGCGCGGCGCGCTGCCGGCGTCTGGCCCTGTGTCTCAGGCGATGGCCACGGTTTCGGCGAGGCTGTCCACCACATCGCTCAGCCGTCCGCGGCGGTGGTGGGCGGTTCTTTGCAGAGCGGCCCCGGTGCCTTCGGCCCGTACGCGGTCGAGCAGGGTGTCGACGAGGGCCAGGTCGCCCGAGGCGGTGAGGGCCAGCACCGCCCGCGCGCGCAGCCGGGCGACGAGGTCCCAGGCCGGCACCGAAGCCCCGCTGACCGGATCGAGGCCGTCGCCTTGCAGGCCGTGCGCGGCCGCGCGCCGGTGGGCTTCGCGCAGTTTGGCGGTCTCGAGGGCCGGGGGCGGAGTTCCTTCGGCCGTCTCCCGGCGCAGGGTGGCGGCGAGCCCTCGTAGGAGCACCGCGAGGAGCACGGTGATGTCGATCCGGGCATTGACGTCAGCGACGCGGATCTCCAGCGTCGGGACGTGCTCGGACGGACGGGCGTACCAGTAGATCATCCGTCGGTCCAGCAACGATCCGCTCCGGACGAGCGCGTCGGCGAGCCGTTGGTACGCCGCCTCGTCCAGGACCGGGGCGGGCCCCACGGTGGGCCAGCGGGCGTGCTCCACCGCACGCCAACTGGCGTAGCCGGTGTCTTCGCCGCGACTGAAGGGAGAGTTGGCGGCGAGCGCCTGGAGGGAGGGCAGCCATGGGCGCATCCGGTTGGCTATCTCAAGGGCCTCCGCCCGGCTGGTCATCCCGATGTGGACGTGGCATCCGCACAGCGCCTGGTCGTAGTCGCCCAGCACCGACGCGAAGCGCTCGGCCATCCGCAGGTAGCGTTCGTTTCCGGTGACCGTCAGGGGGAGCTCCGGTGGTACGACGGGTGTCCCGGAGGCGAGCAGCAGGCACCCCTCGGCGGCCGCGGCGCGGATCACCTCGGCCCGTAGACAGGCCAGTTGGGCTCTGAGATCAGCGGGGCTCGTGGTGGGGCTGGTGCACACCTCCACCTGAGCCGTGAAGAACTCCTGCTGTACCAGTGGGCCGAGCGTGCGCGAGGCGGCTTCGATGACACGCGGACCACGTCCCACCGGGGCCCGGCTGTGGCGATCGACGAGCAGGAACTCCTCCTCGACGCCCATCGTCACGGCTGCACCCTGATCGGGGCCGTCCTCTGGCGTCGGGGCCGATGAGCGGGCGGTTCCTGCACGCACGGAAGAGGGCTTCGACACGGTCAATGACCCCCTTCGTCGAGGGGCTGCTGAGGGGCTGCTGAGGGGCGGCTGGGAGGGGGGCTGGGCGACTGCTGGGGACTGCTGAGGGGCGCATACCCCTCGAATCGCCTCCCAAGCGGGGAGCGGATCCTCAGCGGAGGTGCGGCTCGAAGGGGAGGTAGTCCGTGTGCGTCACGGAAGGAATCACCGTGTAAGTGGCCTCGGGAAGCTCGTTCCACACACCGGGCAGGTCACCCAGAGGCTCGGAGACGACGATGCGCGTTCCGTCGGAGATGTCGCGGAAGTACTCCAGCTCCGGGTGGAGGCGCCGCACGCTCTCGGCGCGGCTGCTGTAGAACAACGACCGGGACGCTCCCTGACTGGAATAGCGGAAGGCCCAGACCCGCTCCCCGTCGCTGACGGCCAACGTCATCTGGAGCGGATGCGGCACACCGTGCTCCTTGCCGAGCCGCTCCACGAGCTCCGCCATCCTTGCGACCGCGCCAGGGACGTCCTGGTCGAGCCCGTAGGTGACCGCCAGGTAGAACATCACCTCGGAGTCGGTAGACCCTTCGATGGACGAGAAGAGCGCCGGGTCGACGGCCATGCACAGGTCCCGCTGGAGGCGCTGGAAGTCCGCGATGGCCCCGTTGTGCATCCACAGCCAGCGGCCGTGGCGGAAGGGATGGCAATTGGTCTGCTGGACGGGCGAGCCCGTCGAAGCGCGGACATGGGCGAAGAACAGTGGCGAGCGGACGTGGGCCGCCAGCTCGCGCAGGTTGCGGTTGTTCCAGGCCGGTGCGGTGTCCCGGAAGACCGCAGGTGTGCCGTCACCGTCCGCGCTGTACCAGCCGATGCCGAAGCCGTCACCGTTGGTCGCTTCGACGCCCATCCGCGCCCGGAGGCTCTGGTTGATCAGCGAGTGCTCCGGACGGTAGAGCACGGCGTCGAGCAGCATGGGAGAACCCGAGTATGCGAGCCAGCGGCACATGCGCACCATCCCCTTCGGGGCCTGCTCCGAGCCTAACCCGGCCACCGACACTCCCCGCCCGCACATGGCAGTCGATCACTCGCCGCTCTTGCCGCGTTCCCTGCCCTCCTTGGCCTCCTTGCCCTCCTGGCCCTTCGGACTGACCCAGCGCAGGCGCCCCGTCGCGGGGTCCGGTACGGCTCCCGGCCGGTCGAGGCGGCTCGCCTCGTCCGTGTCGGCCGCATCCGTCCGCTCTTCGCCGCGGCGCTCGCTGAGCGGCCGCGTCCGCCGTAGGGCGTGCCCGTCGTGCGGAGGCACACCGCCGGCACCGCCTTGCTCGTCCATGCCGACCTCCTCAGTCTTGTGCGGGTCTCTTCTGTGGCGGCTGCCCGTCCCCCGCGGTGGGAAACCTTGGGTGAGAACACCTGGCCCCGGCCAGCTGCATGATCCAGCGGGAGCCGGTGGGGATGCTCATCGCGCGGGCGACTACGAGGAGTGAGGTCATCGGCGGCCACGCTCCGGCTCGCCCGAGGAAACGTATCGGCAGCATCGGCCGCCCGGCCTACACCCGGATCGCCGCATCCAGCAGGTCGCCCTAGCTTGACCGAGGGTGCGGACTTCCGTCCGCTCGTCGCCGAAAGGTCTGCCTGCATGATTCGCCGTTGGTTCACATCCGCCCTGGGCGCGCTCCTGCTACTGCTCGCACCCGGGTCACTCGCCCCGGCCTCGGCCGAGGCCCAGCCCCCGGCCTCTTTGCGGGTCATGACCCGCAACCTCTACCTGGGTGCCGACCTCGCGCCCGTACTGGCCGCCACCAGCCCCGAGGCGCTCGTCGCCGCGGTGACCGCCGTGTACGCGAATGTCCGGGCGACCAACTTCCCCGAACGTGCCGAGGCGCTGGCCGATGAGATCGCCGACAGCGACCCCCATCTCGTAGGCCTGCAGGAAGCCGTGCTGTGGCGCAGCCAGACCCCCGCCGGAGAGGGCAGCGCCACCCACGTCGAGTACGACTTCCTGCAGATCCTCCTCGACGAGCTCTCCGCCCGGGGAAAGCACTATGCGGCCGTGGCCACCGTCACCGTCGGCAGCGACTTCGAGGCCCCGCGCTCCACGCCCACCGGCCTCCAGGACATCCGTCTCACCGACCGCGACGTACTCCTGGCCCGCACCGACCTGCCCGCGCGCGAGTTCTCCGTGGCCAAGGCGCAGGCGGCGACGTTCGAGAACTTCGTGCCCCTCTGCCGCCCGGTACTCGGCTGCCCGCCCAATGCCCCCCTCGAGATCCGACGCGGCTGGGTCGCTGCCGACGCCACCGTGCGCGGCCGTACCGCCCGGGTGGTCACCACCCATCTGGAACCCGCCTCCCCCACCGTTCAGGAAGCGCAGACCGACGAACTGCTTGCCGGCCCGCTGAAGACCAAGCTGCCCGCTGTGCTGCTCGGTGACCTCAACTCGGCCGCCGACGGAGTCGGCGCCCTGCCGGGATCGACCGACACCGAGAGTCACAACAAGCTGCTGGCCGCCGGCTTCACGGACGCCTGGAGCGCCACCCGCCCCGGCACTCCCGGCTTCACCTGCTGCCAGGCCCCCGACCTGCGCAATCCCACTTCCAGCCTCAGCCAGCGCATCGACTACGTGCTCTTCCGCGGCAAGGTCACCGCACTGTCGAGCGCCCGAGTGGGCCACACGCAGGCCGACCGCACTCCCTCGGGCCTGTGGCCGTCCGACCACGCCGGGGTCAAGAGCGTGCTCCAACTGCGTTGAACGACTCGGGCTGTTACGCCTGGGAGGCTGACTCACGTACGCAGGTACGAGGCCCCGTTGAGGTCCAGCACCGTCCCCGAGGCCCATTCGGCCAGCGGTGAGGTCAGCCACAGTACGGCCGCCGCGATCTCGTGCGCCGACGCCACCCGCCCGAACGGGCTCTGCGTACGGATCGCCTCGCCCTCGGCGCCGCTCAGCCGGTGCGCGACCCGCTCCGTCTCGAAGAACCCGGGTGCGACGGAGGCGACCGCGATCCCGTACGGGGCGAGGTGCACCGCGAGGGACTGGCCCAGCGCGTGCACCGCAGCCTTCGTCGCCCCGTACGCCGGGTGGTCGGGCTCGCCGCGGAAGGCCCCGCGCGAGCCGACGTTGACGATCCGGCCACCGCCGCCCTGCGCGATCATCCGGCGGGCCGCGAGGTGGCTGAGGTTCGCCGTCGCGAGGAGGTTGACGGATACGTGACTCTGCCAGGCCGCCGCCCAGTCCTCGTAGGAGGTGGTGGCGAGCGGGTGGGGGAGGTTCACGGCGGCGTTGTTGACGAGCACGTCCAGCCCGCCCAGTCCTGCCGCCGCAGCCTCCGCGACGGCGTGCGCACCGTCCGGGGTGGACAGGTCGCCTCCGGCCAGCACGTGCCCCGTGCCGGGGAGGGAGCCGAGGGTCTCCTCGGCCTCCTCGCGCCGCGAGCCGAAGTGGACGGCTACGAGGTCGCCATTGGCGGCGAACGCCTGAGCGAGGGCACGGCCGAGCCCGCGCGAGGCACCGCTGACGAGCACGCGACGACCGGTCGACGGGAAGGCTTCGGCGGATGAGGAAGACGCTACGGAAGTCATGTGGATCATGATGCCCCTGCGCTGGTCGGCCGGGCGTCGCAGAGCTGTTTGCCCGGTGTTGCGACGTTTCCGGGGCCCTGGTGCGCAAGTGGCGTCCGGGCAGGCTAGTTTGTGCGGATGAGTCTCCTTGATGATGTGGCCGAGCGTGACGGCTGGCTGTGCTGGGTGTGTGACGAACCGGTCGACCCCGACGAGTCGGTGAACGACCCGCGGGGGCCCAGTGTCGACAGCAGGACCGCCGACCGGAAGGCCAAGGTCGCCGAGCGGCTCGCGCACCGCGGGTGCAATACCCGCAAGGGTGCGGTCAAGGTGGTCATCGCCTGGCCGGAGCGCCTGTACGTGGTCGAACCCGCGCCGCTGATCGCCGTAGCCGACAGGCTGGAGCGCAAGGGGGGCCGCGAGGTGGTGGGCCGTTGCCCGACCAGGAAGGACGCCCAAGAGGCGGCGGATTGGCTGATGGACCGGTTCTCGCGACTGGTACCGGGGCTGCCGGTGACCGCCGGCATCGAGGCGGGCGGCGGCCAGTTCCTCGTCGTCCTGGCCACGGGCCGCCGCTGATCGGGACCACCCACGCACGATGGCGTCGAGCTGGTGGCCATCCAACGATCCGACGCTGCAATGCCTGGCCGACTAAAGGGTGTTGCGGGCTGAGTCGGTGTGGGTGGAGACGTTCACGGGCGTGCGGATGGACCGGTTCGTGAAGGTGGTGCGGGAACGGTGCGGGAACGGTCCCGGTGGTGGCCGCCCGTGGTGTCTGCCGCTGGCGGACCGGGTGCTGCTGGTGGCCGTGTACTACCGCACGAACCTCACGATGCGGCAGCTCGCCCCGCCCTTCGGGATCTCCACGGCGACGGTCTGCAGGGTCATCCAGCGCCTGGGGCCGTTGCTCGCGCTGGAGCCGGTGCCGCGGGCCGTCGCGGAGATCGAACGCTTGCACGGGTCCGCGACCGACAGGTCGGCGCCTCCTCCCGCAACTACCGTTTCTCGGCGAACGTGCAGGTCATCATCGACGTCGACAGCCGCCTGGTGGTTGCCTCGGCCCGGCCGACGCGCGGGAACAAGGCCGATGCCCACGCCTGCCGGGAGCCGGATCTGCCCACCGCGGCGACCGGGACGACGGTCCTCGCGGACAGCGCCTACCCGGGCACCGGCCTGATCGTCCCCCACCGCAGGTGGGCCGGACGCGCCCTCCTGCGGGGCAGGAGGAGGACCATGCCGAACACCGACGGGTGCGGGCCCACGTCGAGCACACCTTCGCCCGTACCGTCAGACCGACACCGGAGGGTAGGCGGCGCCGGCCAGGACGCCGCCCAGAGAGGACAGGCTCGGGCGCTCCTCGGCGATCCACACCGCGGCCTCCCGCGAACTCGGCAGGAGCCCGCACGGCGGCAGGTTGCCGTACGGCTGGCACCAATATCGGGGCCGTGCCAGGATTGAGCCCAGAACTGCCCCCAGCGGCTCACCGACGCGGTGCCCGGCGGTTCCGGACGAGGGCCGTCGGATCCCCGGAGAACGTTTCAGCCGTTCGATGAAGTCGACGCCCCGCCGACACCGCACGCCCGCCGCCCAAGCCCCTCGGATACCAACCTGTCGCTGCGCGACGAGTGCCAAGTATCAAGACACCTGGCCATGCGAGGTGGAGTGATGGACATTCAACGCTCCCGTCCGGACCCGAACGGGATGACCAAGCGGTCGGCGTCGCGAGCAGCGCGCTCAGTCCACCGGACGCGGTCGCACCCGGGGCGGCGGCGGACGCGCCCGATGACGCTGTCCGCGACGCTGGTGGCGGTGCTGCTCGTCGCGGGGTACACGTCCGCACAAGGAGCGTCCTCGGGCCCTGGCGAGCAGGCCGTGCCCGCCGGCGCACGAGCCGCGGTGATCGTGCCGGACAGCTTCACCCCCGTGGTCGTGACACCGATCAGCGATCCGACGTTCCCCTGGCTGGGCAGCGACCAGAAGTACCACGTCTCCTACGACCTGCAGTTGACCAACGCCTCGCGGCTGCCGGCCACGCTCACCAAGGTGGAGGTGGTCGACGCCGAACGACCCGACACCGTGGTCGCCTCACTCTCCAGCCGCCAACTGGTCGATCCGGACTGTGAGTACGGAGCCTGCAATCTGCTGCGGATGCTGCCCTCGTCGAACGCCACCGACACCGTCATGCCCCCCGGCCAGTCCCGGGCCCTGATGGTGGACCTGACCTTCGACTCGCTGGACCAGGCGCCTGCCGAGGTCATGCACCGGCTGTTCCTCAGCGGGCAGGCCGTACCCCCGGCCACCAAGCCGAGCCCCGTCAACTACCTCGCCGCGCCGTTCGACATCTCCTCCGGCAAGCCGCGAGTCATCGCGCCTCCGCTCAGGGGGGACGACTGGGTCGCCGCGAACGGCTGCTGCGGCACCGGCGGACCGCACCGTCCCTCGCTCAACTCGGTCAACGGCAAACTGGCCAACTCCCAGCGCTTCGCCATCGACTGGATGAAGCTCACCGACGAGGGCAAGTTCTACAGCGGCGACAGGACGAAGAACGAGAGCTACGCCGACTACGGCGAGGCGGTGTACGCGGTCGCCGACGGCACCGTGAGTTCGACGCTCGACACGGTCGAGGCAGGCACCCCCGGCATCCTGCCGGCCAACGACCCTGTTCTCGGACCCAAGCTCACCGTCCAGAACGTGGACGGCAACCACATCATCCAGGACCTCGGCGATGGCGTCTGGGCCATGTACGCACATCTGGTCAAGGGCAGCCTGCTGGTCAAGCCGGGGGACAAGATCACGAAGGGCCAGAAGCTCGCGGATCTGGGCAACACCGGCAACTCCAACGCCCCGCACCTGCACTTCCAGCTGATGAACGACCCGTCACTGCTGGAGGCCGACGCCGTCCCCTACGTCATCGACCGCTTCACCTACCAGGGCCAGATCCCCTACTCGGCCTGGGTGGTCACCGACGACTACCTGAGCGGCACCTTCCTGCAGGGCAGGCTGCCCGAGGCGCAGTCCCGCACCGATGAGCTGCCCCTCGTCCTGTCCGTCGTCGACTTCCCGAATCCGTGAGGGCGCGCCGGGCCCGACTTCGGCCGCGGAGCGAGGGGGGGGGCTCCGGTTCGGTGTTGCAGAAGGTCCGTCTTGGGTAGGCCTGAGTGGTCTCTGACCGGCTGTTTCACCGTGTCACGGCCTTGACGGCGTGGTGGAGGCCTTACCCCTTCTGGCGGCAGTTCGGTCGATCATGATCGGGGGCAGTCGGGCATGATGCCCGGGTGAGCATCATCGTGAAGTCCTTCGTGGCGCCGGACGACGCGTCAGCGGCTCTGACCCTCCAGACTGGGCCGGGACGGGCATACGAGTCGTTCTCCTTCGGGAACTTCGGTCCCGAAGAGGCCGTGGTCGAGTGGGAACGCCTTCTGGCCGGCGGCAGCTTCGAGGAGCTCGTCGAAGCCGGTGAGCCTCGCTTCCTCGTGGGCTCAGCTGCGTGCGGAGGACGGCGAGGTCATCGACACGGAGATCGCCGACGCGATCGTGAGTGATCTGGCTGCTCTCGGCGGTAGCGCCCGGCGCCAGAACCAGAGCGTCTACTGCTGGGTGGCGTAGAAGTTCCATGTTCGGAGCCAGAGGACGACGGCCGCCGGGGTGGTACCGAGGAAGACGTATCCGCGTTTGCGTTGCGCTTCTGGTAGCGGTCCTCATCAAAGCCTGGTGGCCGTCCGCCGCGTGCGCCCTTGCGTAGCCGGCCGCGCGGGCTGTCGGTCTTCTCCGCAATGGTGTGGCGGATTCCCCGCCGTCGCAGGCAATCACGGATGGGGCCGCTGCTGTAGGCCGTGTCGGCCGCGCCGCCCCGGGAGTCTGAACCGCCGGACGTGCGGGCCCCGTTGTCAGGTACGGAGCCGTCGAACGCGGGGCTCCATCCCGTCGGCGCACCGAAGGACCGGTACCAAGCGCCGCCACGACACGAGGCCCGGGAGCGGGTCGGGACCGCTCCGGGGCGAGGGAGAACGCCATGACCACCCGCAGGACTTACAAGAAGTTAATCGCACTCGCAAGTGCCGCGACCGCCCTGGCCGGCGTCATCGGCCTCACCACCGCCACCAGCGCGTCGGCAGACGTCAACAGCGAGTGGAACTGTTCGCGCAACCCGAGCGGCTGGGACCACATGGACTGGGGCAGCTGTCTGCTGCCGGGTGACAGGCTGGTGTCCGGGAACGGTGACGAGCGGCTCGTCTACCAGAAGGACGGAAACCTCGTCCAGTACAACGCGAGCGGCCACGCGGTCTGGGCCACCGGAACCGTCAACACGGCGCCCGGCAAGGTCATCATGCAGTACGACGGCAACTTCGTCGTCTACGACACCTTCAAGAGGGCCCTCTGGGCCTCCGGGACCGCCCTGGGCTGCAACCCGAGCGCCAACTGGGTGCGCCTGCAGAACGACGGCAACCTGGTCGTCTACCGTCCCCACGGCGACGGCCCGTGGACCCCGGTCTGGTCCACCCGCTTCGGCCGGGTCGGCACTTGCTGACCTGACCCCGTCCAACAGCCTGCTGTGGCGGTGAGCAACCGGGGGCCTGGACGCGCCTGCCGGCAACGGTCAGCCTTCGCCCAACGGCAAGGATCCGCAACAACTTCGAGTACGCCTCGCTGCATCGAACAAGGATGGTCCGCAGTTCTACGTTGCCATCCCGGCGGTCAAGCCATCAGTCACGGCCGGGCCGCCGGCATCTGTTACAGCAGGCTGATCGACGCAAGGGCTTGAGTTCGGGGAGTGGTCACAGCGACCACTCCCCGAACGCGTTCTCCCGTTGCCCTGAGCACCGGAGGCGGACGCCGATACCCGCTCGGACCGCTCCTGCCATGCCTTCGGCTCGGACGCGGCAAGCACCGGATGTTCCCGGGCCGGCTGGCCCTACTCGATCGTCGCCGCCCGGGAGACCGGCCGCACACCTCGTGGAAGCCGGCAGCCCGCCCCGTCCGTTACCACCTCAGCCAGCCCGTAATGACCGGTGCAAGAGGCCACTTGGACAGGGAAAACGCAACTTCGACATGGGCCGCAGAGGCGGCTACCTTCACCTGGTCTTCGGCGATCACCCACCGTCGCAAAGGAGTTCCTTCAGGCTGAGCCACCCGTGACGGGATGAGCTGGTCACGCCCCACGACCCCTCACCCCCATGCGTAGGCCACCGAACAGGGTCCACACCAGGCACCCCCAACCAGGGAGAGACGCATGCCCGATCTTGCGCTGTACACATTCGGCGTCCTGAAGTCACCTCTCGCCGATCCCGCACCTCTCACACGCGAACTCCACGACCGCGGCGAGGCCGTCTACCAGAAGATCAGCCAGCACCCCGGGTACCTCGCTCATGCTGAGGCGGCAGACGGCGGCCAGGGCGCACACTTCGACTTGGACTGGGGTGCATGGGGAGAGTTCGCCGTACCGACCTGGTACGGCAAGGGCCGTACGGTGGAAACCACCGCCCTGGCCGCGACACTCTCACTCTGGACCGACCTGCGGCCCGCCTTCGACGCCATCTACACCGGTCTGCACCGCGAGGCGCTGAACAGGCGCTACGACTGGTTCGAGAGGACGGGACACCCGGCTTACGCGTTCTGGTGGGTCTCCGACGGCGTGATACCCACCTGGCAGGACGGGGTTTCCAGGCTGGAACACCTCCACGACCACGGCTCCACGCCGCACGCCTTCACCTTCCACCACTCGTTCGCCCCGGAGGGAACTCCGACCCGGATCAAAGGCATCGGGCCGAAGAGCGACCAGGTGCGCTGACAAGGAAGCCTGAACCAACACACCCACCAGCACATTGGCCTCCCACACCCCGCCAGGGACCGGTAGCGTGCCGGTATGAAGAGTGAGGACATACCGGTGACGGTGGAACAGATCGGCGCGGCACTGGTCGCGTTAGGTGTGCACGACGGCAACAACACCCCGGCCGAGCACGCCGAAAACGCCGCACAGTTCGGCAGCGCCGACATCTACCGGCTACAGCTGCTCAACACCCTGCTGGGCGCGGTGCAGGTACAGGCACAGCTCGCCGACGAGGTCGAGGGAGACGGCGAGGACCTGTTCACTGCGTGGTTCGAGCAGCTGAAGGCCGCCGACGCCTGGGACGACCCGGCGAAGCAGATCGCTTTCCTGGGCTGGCAGGTCCGGCGGGCGGGCATCCCCGTCGCCTGGATCGCCAAGGATTCGAGCGCCGGGCCAGCCGTGGTCGCGGCCTCGCACGCCGCCGAGGCGCTGCACGTACTGCTGGGCGTGATCGGCGCAGTCGACGTGGGGCTCGCGACCGGCGACGTCGAGACCGTCGTCGCCCAGTTCGGGGTGATGAAGGCGGCTCGGGAACTACTGGTGGCCGCCCTCGACAACACCGACATCATGCTGGACTCGGTCAAGTCGACCGGCCTGTAGCCGTCCCGACCCCGGCTGCCGGGCTCCTCGAGGAAGCCGCAACCGGCTCGCCGGCGGGGATCCCCGGCCGTCGGGCGAGGCGACGGTGCAGTCCACCAGGGGGTGAAGCCCGGTAGCCAGGCGGGTGGTCTCAGCGCCAGTCGTCGATCACGTAGGCGTCGGGATGGCTGTAGCCGGGCTCGTTGGGCCGGTGCATCGTGACGCCCTGCATCCACGTGCGGAAACCACGGTCGATCATGCGCCGATAGGCATCCGGGCGGCCCAGGTTCATCCCGGCGTCCAGCTGACTCAGCCCGCGCTCGGCTGCCAGTTGCTCACACGCGTCGAGGAGTCGCTCGAAGCGGTCGGCGGCCTCCGGACCGGGGCGTACGGCGCCGAATTTGACGAAGCACACGTCCTCGCCGGCCTCCGATCCGGCTCCACAGTGGCAGACGGCCAGGCCATCGAGCTCGGAGCCGCCGCCCTGGAGCAGGATGGTGTCACCGAGGCCCTGCGTGTGCACGGCGACGATCTCGCCTTCCAGGTCCAGGCCCTCGTACACGGCTCCGGTCAGTGCGCGACAGGCACTGAGGCCGGCGGGCTGCTCGGCGGCAGGCAGCGCGCTGTACATCACCCGGCCGGGGGCCGTGGGGCTGCCCGCGACGTGCTTCTTCATGACGGCTGTGAGGAATCGGGGCCAGAATCCGTACCTGCGGTAGAGCTCAAGGTGTTTGGGACTGTGCGAGAAGGTGAACAGGCCCAGGTGGCGGTTCCCCCAGGCGTCGAAGCAGCTCATGATCGGATCCATGAGGCGCTTGCCGAGGCCCTGGTCCCACAGGTCCGGACGCACGGTCAACGGCCCGAAGTACCCTACGCTGCCCCAGTTGGCAGCGAAGTTCGTTCCGGCCAGTTCACCCTCGATCGTCGCTGCGAAGGCCGCTTGCGGATCGGCCGCCCAGCGCGTGCGGACGTAATCGGCGGTCCCGAAGAAGGTCTTCGGCTCGGGGAGCCCGAGGAACGTCCCGAAGGCGCCCCGGAAGATGTCATCGGCCTGATCCAGGTCCGCCTCGGCCAACGGGCGGACCGACACCAAGCCCGCGCCGGTCTTCCGCTCCGCTGCCGGTGAGGTCATCGCTCTCTCCTTCCCGGACCCCTGTTTCATCACACCACGAGCAGCACCGCATGGTGATGTGAAGGATTCGCCGCCGACGGAGGCCGGTGACCAGGCCCGATGGCCTTGCCTCACCGCCGCAGTCGAGGGGCTGGCGTTGATCGCTTGTCTGTCGGCGGCCGGTCTACTACGGGAACTGACCTCTTCGAGATCTTGGAGACCATCGTGAGCAAGTGTGTAACGGTTGGCCTGGCGGCGGCCGCTTTGTGTGTACTCGGCGGCGGCGTGGCGCTCGCTGGTACGGATGGGAACGGCACCACCCGGCCGACCGGGCACCCGGCGCCAATGATTTCGTTCCTGGGCCAGCAGCCGACGACGGTGGCAGGTTCGGACGTCACTCCGCACGTGACCGAGTACTCCGTGACCCCCGCGAGCTGGCTCGACAGGCCCCGTCCGGGCGAGCTGTAGATCAGCAGGTGCGCCCCGCCAGCACGGTATTGCTGGAGGGGCGCATCCGTTCATCAGGTGAGCTCCCGGCGTGCGGCGGCGTCAAACGCGAGCTGCCTTCGAAGGCGGGTGGTCAGGAGTTCCAACTGCAGAGGCCGCCACTCGTGTTCACAGCAGACGTCGCGCCCCGGGCTTCTCTGCACCAAGTCAAGCGAGCCGATCTTGAATCGTCAGTCGGACTACGGCGTCTCTTTCGAATCAACGAGCGGTCCGGATGAAGATGCCTTGCGAGGTGGGATCCAGCCTCGCCAACGACCCCAATGATCCGAACAGGTCGACCTCGGGTCAGGATGGGCTCGTGATACCTCCCCGACTGCTGTGGTGTGACCCCCGGCCCATCCCCCGGTTCAACCGGCAGGAGCCGGTAACCACGATCGTTCGCGATCCGAGCTTCTACGAGCCGACCGAAAGAAGATGACTGCTGGAGGTTCGGGTACTTCTGCCAGACGCAGACCGCCCTTACTGGCACGAGTCCTGCGGGGAAGGACCGCATCTCATCGCTCTGCACTGCGACGAGCACGGGCCGGAGAACATGTGGCCGCAGCCGAAGATGCTGATGTTCCCGGCAGGGTTCGACCCCCAGAGACGGCCTGGTACTCCAGCTGTAGATCGTGATCTTGCTGGTGGGACCTGTAAGGGAACGGGCGCGGCCGCCGTTGATCATCGTCGGTGTGGGCTGACGACGAGACGGTGGCCACTCCACAGCGTAGATCCTGCACGTTTCACTGTCGGCCGGCATGCCGCCGGGCACCGCAAGCGGTCCGGACCTGCCCTCGGACCGGACCGCTCACCGCGTGCTACTCCTCGCTAGGCTGCCTGGCCCGCCGGGTGGAAGTTGATGCGTTCACGGATGACGGGGAAGCCAGCCCTGGCGAAGTTCGCGGCCATGGGGAAGTTGGCCTGGTCCGTCGCTCCGCTGACGAACTCCGCGCCCTGCTCGACGAGGAGGTGGGTGCACTCCGCGAGGAGGTCGTAGGCGTAGCCGCGACCGCGCTGTTCCGGGACTACTCCGATGAAGCCGATCGTCGGGCCGGAGGGGTTGTGGGCCGGGATGTGGATGCCGGCCAGGTCGCCCTCCGGCGTGTGTGCGATCTGCCACCATTCCCGTGGCGAGGGGCACCAGTGGAAGAAGTCGAGTTCCTCCTGGGCGGCCTGGTCGAGGCCGCCCTCCTCGATGGCCCTGAGCGCGTGGGCGTCCAGGGTGGCGGAGTGGATGCGGCGCAACGCGTCGAAGAACACGGTGTCGTCGGGTTCGGCGCTGAAGCGCAGGCGTCCGGGCCGCTCGGGCAGACCTCGCTCGGGGGTCCAGCGGTACAGGAAGCGTTCCGCCAGGAGTTCGTACCCTGCGGCTCGTGCGGCGGCGAAACGCGCCTCGGCTCCGGCGCGCAGGTCGGTCCTTTCCCGCCAGCCGCCGGGCAGGTTGATCTCGAGTTCGACCTGCCAGGGAGCGGAGCGCAGGAGTTCGGCCCCGGCCTCCTCCGCGCCCTCGGCTACGTCGAACCAGTTGATGTTGACGGGCTCCGAGTCGTCGGGGCCGCCCCACCACGCGCCGCGTGCGACGACCTCGCCGTCGCGCAGGGCGACGCGCTTCCAGTCGGGGCGGAACTGGGTACGCCGGTGGCCTTCACGGGCGCCGAGGGGGTCGGGGTGTGCGTCGAAAAGATGTGCGTCGCTCGCGGAGAGCGCGCGGATGACCGTATCGGTCATGGATTCCTCCGGGATACAGGCTGCTTGGAGCGCTCCCGGTCAGAACTGACGAACTACGCCGGGATAACGGAAGAGGGAGCGCTGGAAAGGTGTGAACTGCACGGCACTCTCCTCCTTCCATCCATCTCAGGGCGTGAAGCCACACAGTACGTGATCTTCCCCGGGTCCGTCCACGGATTTCCGCGCCCCTTGAAGGAGGGGGTTCGCGGGACGATGCAGAGCGCTCTCAAAGGCCCGCGGGGCCACGCGGCGGTGGACCGGGAGCTGTACGTCCCGCGCTCCTGGACGGGCGACCCGGACCGCTGCCGGCCGGCAGGGCTCGGCGAGGAAACCGTCTTCGCGACCAAGCCGGAGCCGGCCCGCACGATGATTGGCATTGAGGTAGCGACCCATGGTCGCAAGGTCGCTGTGCCGCAGGATCACACGGACCTGGGCGAGCGTGAGGTTCGGATCGTTTGCCATCCGCATGGCGGCGGTGTGCCGCAGGTCGTGCAGCGTCCAGTGTGTGCCCAGCCTGTCGTTCACCCGCTGGATCACGCGCCGCATCGCCCAGTAAGTCAGCGGCCGGTCTGGACGCCGGCGTGTGCGAAGGACCGGCCGATCGCCCGCCGGCAGCCCGATGCGGTCGAGACAGGCGGCCAGAACGATCAAGGCCTGCGGACTGACCGGGACCGCCTCGCGGTCGTCCCGGCCCTTGGTGACCACCCAGATCAACTGCTCGGCCCAGTCGATGTCTCCTGGCGTGACTTGGAGGAGTTCGCCGGCGCGCGAGCCGCTGGATACGTAGAGCAGGACGGCTGCCCGGCCCCGGTCGCAGGTCAGCGCGGCGGAGAACTCGTCCCACATCCCGTCCGGAATGGAGCGAGGATCGGTCTTGGGGACCCGCTGGCGCAGCCGGGCCCGTCGGAACTGGGAGACCTCGCGGTCCGGAGCCCGGTGGGCCAGTGCCCGGCGCTGCGTCTCCGGCTCAGGCACCGGGTTGGTCAGCGGACCGCGGTTGTAGTGCCGGTGGCAGGTGTAGAAGCCGCTGACCACGGTCAGGCAATGGTTGATCGTGGAAGGCGCGTATCCGGCCCTGAGGTAGGGCTTGCCGGTGCGCGGGTTGACCGCGCCCGCCTGCGGCGAGTTCGGGTTCCGTCGGCGGCGCTGCGGGCTCGGCGCGGTGCGGAGCCATCCAACCAGTGCGGAGGTCACCGCCTCAGTCGCGCGGTCCCAGTCTTTGCCCAGGAACCACAGCAGCCGGTGCCAGCGGAGCAGGTCGTGAGCGTAGCTTTTCGCGGTCGCCGGACGGTTGTCGTCCAGGATCAGGCCTCGAAGGTACGGAACAACGTGCGCAACGACGGAGCCGTCAGCGTCCACGACGGCGTACCAGGGGATGGTGTCCAGCGCGATGACCGAACCGACACGGGGCGCATCAGCCCGGCCTTCGACCAGCTGGTGGCGCAGGTCTAACAACAGGAGCTTCCTTCAGGACATGGATCAGCCCGCTCCGGGATCGGAGTCACTGGTGCAGTTAACAGGCCAACTCCTTGCAGGACGGCCAGTAGGTGGCTCGCGTCGGCCAGTGCTCGGCCGCTCGGGGCAGTTCGCCCCGCAGGCCAAGGGCCGGTAAGAGCGGCTTCCTTTGCTTGCCGGGGCGGCGCCCCGGCGGCCCTCTTTTCGTCCTCTTGACGATATAAACATACCTCGTTATCGTCGCGTTGACGAAATAAAGGGGGTTCCGCCATGGCCGACATCACCCGGCGCTTCGGCTGGCGTCATCTGCGCTCCGCGCCCACCACTCACATCCGCCACCACAAGCGCGGCCGACTGGTCCACGACGGGCGGGGGCTCAGTTTCTGGTACCGGTCGCTCTCGGCGGCCCTGTCTGAAGTGCCGGTCGACGACCGGGAGTTGGCCATGGCGTTCCACGCCCGTACGTCCGACTTCCAGGACGTCGCCGTGCAGGCCACCGTCACCTACCGGATCAGCGACCCGGCCGAAGCCGCGGCCCGACTCGACTTCTCCGTCGACCCGGACACCGGGAGCTGGCGCGGGGCCCCCTTGGAGCAGATCGCCACTCTCCTCACCGAGACCGCGCAGCAGCACACGCTGGACGTACTGGCCCGCACTCCGCTGGCCGTCGCCCTGGTGGACGGCGTCGCCTCCGTGCGGGGGAGTGTCACCGCCGGTCTCGCCGCCGAGCCCAGGCTCCCGGCCACCGGCATCGATGTGGTGGCCGTGCGGGTCGTGGCGATCCGCCCCGAGGCCGAGGTGGAGCGCGCCCTGCGCACCCCGGCCCGTGAGCAGATCCAGCAGGAGGCGGACCGGGCCACCTATGAACGGCGGGCTGTTGCCGTAGAGCGTGAGCGTGCCATCGCTGAGAACGAGCTGGCCAGCCAGATCGAACTTGCCAGGCGTGAAGAGCAGTTGATCGACCAGCGCGGCACCAACGCCCGCCGCGAGGCGGAGGAGAAGGCGGCGGCGGACGGCATCCGGACCGAGACCGAAGCGGCCCGCAAGGTCCGCCTGGCCCGCGCGGACGCCGAGGCGGCGCGCGAGACGGGCGCGGCGAGTGCCGAGGCTCAGGCCGCCTGGCTGCGCGTGCACGACGCAGCCGGCCCGGGCACGCTGCAGGCCCTGGCGGTGACCAGGCTGGCGGAGAACCTGCCGCGGGTCGAGAGCATCACCCTCTCTCCTGACGTCCTCACCGGGCTTCTCGCCAGGCTCGGACGCCCGGAAGGCGGCGCGGGCGAGTGAGCCTGGCCCCACGGGCGGTGCTCGTGCACCGCAGGACCGAGTACGAGGAACTGCTCGCCCGGCACGGGACGCACGGGCAGGCCGCGTTCCTCCTTTCCAGCCGGGGCAGGTCGATCGACGAGGTGGTCCGCCGCCACGAACGCACGCGGCAGGCGCTGCGGGAGGTGGCGGCGGCGGTGCCGCTCACCTGGCGCAGCTCCCGGGTGGAGCGGGCGGACCTGGACCGCTTCCTGTTCGCCCCGGAGGACGTGGTGGTCGTGGTCGGCCAGGACGGCCTGGTCGCCAACACCGCGAAGTATCTGCGCGGACAGCCGGTAGTGGGCATCGACACCGACCCGGAGCGAAACCCGGGGGTCCTGGTCCGTCACCGCTGGACCGACGCGGCCGCGCTGCTGCGTGCGGCAGTCGCCGCCGGGGGCCGGGCGGAGGAGCTGACCATGGTCGAGGCCGTCGCCGACGACACCCAGCGCCTTCTCGCGCTGAACGAGATCTACCTGGGCTCGCCCGGTCACCAGACGGCCCGCTACCGCCTGGGTTCCGAAGGCGACAACGGCCCGGCCGAGGCCCAGGCATCCTCCGGGGTGCTGGTGGGCACCGGTACGGGCGCCACCGGTTGGCTGCGTTCCCTGTGGCTGGAGCGCGGAAGCTCCGCGGGGCTGCCCGCACCCTGCGAGCGGCGGCTCCTGTGGTTCGTACGGGAGGCTTGGCCCTCTCCCGCGACCGGAACGACGAAGGTCGCCGGTGAGTTGGGGCAGGGGCAGGGGTTGCAGCTGACCGTGGAGTCGGACCGGATGGTGGTGTTCGGCGACGGGATGGAGGGCGACGCCCTGGAGCTGACCTGGGGCCAGAGCGTACGGCTGGGCATCGCCGGTACGTCACTGCACCTGGTGACGTGAGCGCCCCGCCCGACGGCCTGGCGGACCGCAGCGGGGGAGTAGATGGACGGGACGGTCGAAGCGGCAGCGCCGGGAGGAGCGGACGTAGCGCGCCGGAGACGTGTGCGGCGCGGTGCGGTCTGGGGCGGGACCGCCGGCGCGGCATGCGTCGACGGCGCCGAGCCGAGCCGCCTGCGCTCCTCAAGGACTGAGCTCCACCTTGCCCTCCCGTGTGAACACGCCGCGCCGCACGGTTCGAATGGCGCTCCCCGCCAGCCGGCGGCTACGGATGAACCGTGGAGCGGCGCCTCAGAACCGCGGCTCACCCCTCCTGTCGTCGAGTCCGGCCTGCGGGTGAGCCGGGTCGGGTTGCCCGGCCGTGCCGTCGGTGGTGTCGCGGGGCCGGCCGTCGGTGTGGAGGCCGAGGCCTGTGTCGGAGGTCGGTGTGAAGAGGTGGAGGAGTTCAGCGATGTCGTGGCGGGCTTCGGCGGGATGGCGGAATTTCGAGCCGGGTGTGATCCGGTAGTGGTTGCGGCGGCCGTCGCGTACCCGGGTGAGGTATCCGGCTTCTTCGAGGTCGGCGACAAGGGCCTGGACGGTCCGTTCGGTGAGCAGGCACGTCGCGGCGACATCCCGCAGGCGGACGCCGGGGTCGCGTTCGAGGGCCATGAGCACGCGTGCGTGGCTGGTCAGGAACGTCCACGGGGCGCGGTGAACTCCTTCATCACCCATACCTCGATTATGCCCCGGATTTTGTATATACGTCCTGTTTCTTGCGAAATCCTTGACGTATGTTGCCACGCTGCTGACGATGCTGCTTAGAGCTGTGCAACGGCCCCAGAGCGTTTCGGGGAGGCAGACATGACCGGGATCATCCATGGAGAGCGCCTCGCCCCCACCGTTGCCGAGAGCCTGGAGATCGATGTCGTTCCCGGACCGAGGCCCGAGGCGGTCCATGTCTGCGTGAGGGGCGAGATCGACCTCGATGACGCGGCGTTGTTGTGGGGAACCCTCCTGATAGCCCTGACCTCTTACCGCGCGGACCTCCTTCTCGATCTGCGGGAGGTCACCTTCTGCGACTGCGGCGGCCTCAACGCGCTCCTGACCGTCCGCCTCGCCGCGCTACGGGCCGGCCGCCGCCTGCGCATCACCGCAGCCAGCCGCCCCGTGGAGAGGCTCCTCCAGCTCACCGACACCCGGTCCCTGTTCCTCTGACCGCCGACCCCGGTCCGGGACGTCGGCGCCGGGTTCGTGGAACCGTAGCCGCGGTGGGGGCGTCACCTGATCTTGTGACAGGAACCGAACGCCACCCGCACAGAGTCCGAGTGGAACCCATGCCCACGGACCCGGACCCGGACCCGGCCCCGGCCTCTGCCCCGGACAGGTCCCCCACGTGGCCCGGCGTCCTCTCGATGATCGCTTCCGGGTTGCTGGGCGCCGCGGCCGGATGCCTGGCGATCGCCCTCTCGTCCCGCGCACGCGCCTACTGCGACGCGGGCTGGGATGCGGGCGGTGTGGCCGAGCTGACGTTCCTGCTCCCGGTCCTGGTGGTGGGCTTCGCGGTGTGCGCCGTGGTGGTCGCGATGCTCACGCCGCGCCGGCACCCGCTGCTGCGGTTGGTGCCGGTGGTGCTCGTGCTGGGGGTGCTGGTCATCGGGTTCTTCGCCGTCAGGGGCACCCTGGGCGGGTATCCCGGGGATTCGGGTCTGTGCGGGCCGGACAACGTGCCGCCGTGGTGGCCGTGGTGGCTGCCCGCGTGAGAGCGGTTGCGGGGGCGTCGGGCTGGTGACGCGTTCACCGTGCGGCAGTCGGCGTCGCTGACATCCTGCGTGAACCTGTCACACTCCACCACCTCCTCCTCGCCCCCCGGCTTGCGAGAATCCCACTGGTTGAACCGTTGCTGGAACAGGGTGCGGAGCCTCCGGCTCCCGGCCGTCCCCGCGGCCGCTACATCCCTCGAAGGGGGGCCCTTGAGTCTCAGTAGGGACAGCTGGGTGCTCGCGCGTTCCGCTGCCAACATTGCCTGTCATGGACATGATCAGGAAATTTGCCGCCGTCGCCACCGCTGGCGCGGCACTCCTCGGTGTCATGACTGCGGTGGCGCCGACCGCTTCGGCCGCAGTCAGCAGAACAGCCTGTGGCGACGACCTCGGCTCCGGAGCTCGGGCGTGTCTCACCACGTGGTGGGAGGGCAACGTCATCGTCGGGGCGTACGCCCAGATGGAGAACGCGGGCCTCAATGGGACGGCCACTAACGCCCACTACTTCTCCAACGGCAACGCGGCGGACGACGACACCCGGGAGAACGGCTTCTACTACCGGCAGCTCGGCTGGTACGTCTCGCCCGGGTCCTGGGTTTGCGTGGACATCAGCTACGCGTACGGCACCGCCCGCACCTGCCGCGACGCCCCGTAAACACCCGCGCCCCACGAACCCCGTCGCCTGAGGAATGGCGGCGGGGTTCGCTGCGCTATTGACCCGAACCGGGTGCGTGGCCGTGCGGTCCCCGGGCGCACCGCCCGCGGAGGGCACCGCACGGGCCCAGGCGATCTCGGGCATGGCCGCCAGGGTGCGTGTGACGGCCTTGAGTTCGGAGGCGTGATGCAGCGAGCGACGGCCGGCGCAGCAGTGGAGGAGCCCAGGTGACCCACTCGTGGATCGCCATAAGGCAGATGATGCCGAGCCGGTCCACTCCCGAGTTCGCCGGAGGCGGACGCGCGGCTTCCGCCATGGCCGCGCCAAGTCCTCGATCAGAAAGACCGTCCAAACCATCAGCATGTTGGGCGGGGTGTGGGTGTTGTCGTAGTACGGTTCCGCCGCCAGCGGAACGCTCTGCGAGTGATACCGGAATTGCAGTCTCAGGTTGGTCGAGGCGGGGGCCAGTGAGTCAGGGCGCCGGTCGCGATCTGCCTCGTCCGCGCACCTTGGGCCTGGCCACTCCGCCGACACCTCGCCGATGGGGGCCTCTTCGATGGAGGCGCTCCGTCGCGGAACATTGCCCAGCGGGCGCCGTGGTAAGGGGTGCAGTATCAACTGCGGATCATCGCGTCCAGGAAGTCGCCCAGCGTCATGTCGCCGTCGTAGCCGAGCGCACGGGAGTCTCGTTCGGGTGGTCGCGGTCGGTGCGGGATATGGAAGCAGGGCCCCATGCTGGCTCGGAGGGTTGCCACGCCAACGAGGGGCGGACTGTATTCGTTGGGAACGATCTACCCTCCGTTAATCACGCGGGCTCTGAGTGACTGGCGTGCAAGGATCTCGCCCATGATGATCAAGCCCACTCTGACGGAACACCGCTCCCCATGGGTCGTGTTCACCTCCCCGGCCGACCCATGGCTGGCGTCGGAAACGGCTGTGCTCGTGCGGCAAAACGGGCTGGTCCTGCGGCTGGACGCCCGGGAAATGCGGGATGCCGCGTCCGTCTTTCGTACGTTCGCCCGGGAGCTGTCGTTCCTCGGCTACTTCGGCCACAACTGGGACGCGCTCGTGGACTGCCTCCACGACTGGCACGGTCCCGGACACGGCAACCAGGACCTCGCGATCCTGATCGAGCATGCGGACGACCTGCTGAAGTCGGACTTCCTCGGGCTGTTCGTATCGGTCCTCGCCCAGGCAGCCTGGAACTCCAACCTCCGCCTGGACGGCGACGGTGAGCTCGATGAAGGGCGGCAGCGCATAGCCCAGCACTTCGTCTTCCTCCTGGACCACACGGCACCCGTTGCCTTCGCGGAGAAAGCGGCCCGCGGCATGGACGTGGCGGTGGCGCTCTCGGACGGCCGCCTGCTCGCCACCCTGACCGACGTCGACTGGCCTGGCGGAGATCCCGCGTCCGTCCCATGGACAGCCGGCCCGCTCTCCTTCGCGGACGAGGAGATCCTCAGCGGCAGGGCCATCGAGGGCATCAAGATGCTCCGGGACCAGTTCGGCTGCTCGATCCACGAGGCCTTGGACATCTTCCAGTCCCGCTCTGAGCTCCTGCGCCGCGGAAATCCGTAAATGGGAGTCGTTTGTAGGCGACTTCGGGAGGTGTCTCGCGCGTAGCAGACATGATCAATATCGAAGGGTCCGGGCATCACCTGCGGCCCGGCGGCGGTTGTCCGTGTCAGTGCCCAGCTGCCTCGCACGGGCCCGGTTTTGGTCGGAACCGGGCCGTGGTGGAGTCAGCGGGCGAGAGAGATGGCGAAGGGCTGGAAGCCGTGTCGGCGCAGGACGTGGGGAACCATGAGGATCATGGCCTCGGTGGCGCGGGCTGTGGTGATGCCGCCGAGGTCTTCGATCCATGCGGGCTGCCAGCCCAGGTCGCCGAGCAAGCCGGTGACGGTCTTCTTGGCGTGTTCGTTGTTGCCCGAGAGATAGACGGTCGGTGGGGCGGCCAAGGTGTCAGGGGCAGTCATGACCGTGTACAGCATGGTGTTGAGGGTCTTGACCACATGGGTGTCGGGGAGGGCGGCCTGGAGTTGCTCGGCGAGGCTGCTGCCGGGATAGCACAGGTCGCCGGGCAGGCCGTCGCCGGCGTCGCGGGTGGCGTTGGAGACGTCGACGAGGATCTTGCCGGCGAGTTCGGTTCGCAGACCGGTCAGACGGTCCAGGGCGCTGTCGCCGGGCGTCGCATTGATCACGATCTCCGCGGTACGGGCGGTGGTGCGCTGGTCAGCGAAGGAGATGCGCGGGCCTGTGCCTTCGGCGGCCGCTCCGGTCTCTTCCATCGGGCTCCGGCGGCCGAGGATGATGTCGTGTCCGGTGGCGGCGAGCTTGCCGGCGAGGTTGGTGCCGACGCGGCCGGCACCCAGGATGCCGATGCTGGTCATGAGGTTACGGTCCTTGCTGTTGGCGGGACAGGCGGGACGGGCGGGACAGGCGGGGCGGGCAGGAGCGCAGGCCGCTTCGTGGTCAGGCGATCGGCGACAGGACCTTGAGTACGGCGGCGTGGATGCCGGGGGCGGCGGCCAGGAAATCGCGACTGCCCGTGCTCCAGGGTTCGCCCGCCAGGTCGGTGACGGTTCCTCCGGCCTCGGAGACCAGCAGGGCGCCGGCGACCAAGCCGGAGCGGACATCGGAGAACTGCCAGAACGCGTCCATGCGTCCGGCGGCGACGTGGATGAGCTGCATCGTGGCGGGAACGGACACGCGCACGACCAGGCCGTTGATGAGCATCGCGGTGACGGAGTCACCGATCCGCCGGAAGGTCCGCTCGTCCTCGCCGGGTTTGGCCTGGCCGGTGCCGATGAGCGCGGCGCCCAGGTCGGCCTTGCCCGACACCTTCAGGGGTCGGCCGTTGAGGCGGGCACCGCCGCCGGCGACCGCGGTGTAGGTGTCTCCGGTCAGCGGCAGGTGGACGACGGTGAGTACCGGCCGGTTGTCGCGGACCAGGGTGGCGGTGACGGCCCACTCCTCCATGGCGTGGACGTGGTTGATGTTGCCCTCAGCGGGGTCGACGACCCACCACTCTCCCGGCGGGAGAGCGCCGCCGGCCAGCTCGTCCTCGGCCCACTGCGATCCTTGCCGGGCCCGCAGCAGCGGTTCCCGTAGCACGTCCAGCACCGCGTCGTCGTTGGCGTGGATCTCGTCGACGATCTCGTCCAGACTCACGCCTCGGGCGTGCGGGGTGTAGCGGTCGCGCAGCGTGAGACCGGCGGCCTTCACCGCGGCGGTCACCTCGGACATGAGCGTCGTGTCGACGTCGAAAGGCATGGCTGTGCTCATGGCGGACTCCCCGGGTTCGGTCGATGCGGGGCGGCTTGTCCTGCACCCGCAATTCGAAGTTAGGCCGCTTGACAACTAACAACAAGTGCATGCTTTTCACTCGTAGAGTTACTCTCATGCAACTGGATCTGAACCTGCTCACAGCCCTGGACGCCCTGCTGGAAGAGGGCAGTGTCGCCGGCGCCGCGGCCCGCCTCCACGTCACCTCACCGGCGATGAGCCGCTCCCTGGGCCGCATCCGCAAGGCCACGGGTGACCAGATCCTGGTACGCACCGGCCGCAGCATGGTCCCCACCACCCGCGCGTTGGCCATGCGCGCCCAAGTCCACGCCCTCGTGCAGCAGGCCCACCTACTCATGTCCGCGCAGCAGGAACTCGACCTATCGGCTCTGGAGCGCGTGTTCACCGTGCGCTGGCACGACGCCCTGATCGCCGCTTGCGGCACCGCCCTGATCACCGCTGTCCACCGTCAGGCCCCCGGCGTCCAGCTGCGCCTGCCCGCCGAACCCGGCACGGACACCCCCGAGCTGCGCCGGGGTGAGGTCGACCTCGAATCAAGCTCCAGCCTGCCGACACTCCCCGACGTCCGCCACCGCCTCGTTGGCAGGGACCAGCTGGTCGTCGCGGTCCGCCCGGGCCACCCGCTCACCGAAGGCCCACTGAGCCTCGAGCGCTACGCGGCCGCCGAACACCTCACCGTCTCGCGGCGCGGACGCCTGCGCGACCAGATCGATGACGCCCTGACCACGCGCGGCAACGAACGCCGTGTCATCGCCGCCGGGCCCACCGCCGCCTTCGCTCTGCAACTCGCGCTCGGCACCGACCTGGTCGTCACCCTCCCGGACGCGGTCACCCGCGAGGCCCGGGACCAGCTCGGTCTGGTCACGCTGCCGCTGCCACTCCCCTTGCCCGACGTCCCCTTGTACCTGCTGTGGCACCAGCGCTACGACGATGATCGCGCCCACGCCTGGCTGCGCGAGGTGGCCGCCGAAACCGTCCAGGCACTGTTCGCGCCACCAACCACCTCTCAACAGTCCCTCGTCACCCCGAGCGGGCAGTGAAGAGTACGCCTGGGGAAAGGCACCGCTGCCGGTGACCGCCCGGCCGCCCTCGCCCCGGACCGTCGCCGGACGGATCCTCCGCCATCCGGGGACTCACCGCGACCGAACAAACTCCAGCTCAGGGCCGTCCGGGCGCACTGCTCAGAACTCGACGCCCTCACCGGGCACGTCCGCTCCTTCGCGACCATGCCCACCGAGCGCCAGGACGAGCGCTTGCCTGACTGGCTCGACGCCGTCCGGCAGGACCACCTGCCCAGCCTCCGCACCCTCGCAGCAGGCGTCGACCGCGACGCCGTCATCGCCGGCCTGACTCTGCCCTGGAGCTCAGGCGTCGTGGAAGGGCACGTTAACCGGACTCATGTCCTGATCACCGAGGCCGGGAGGAAGTCGATGGCAGAGTCAGCGGTGGATGTGCAAGCCTTCCCTTCCAGACGCCGATGGAGAAGACCTTGATGACCAGCGACGACGCCCTCGATCAGTTCAGACACATCGCACGTGAGAGGGCATTTGGCCGGCATGTCGGGTCGGACAGGCTCATTCAGGCAGGTCTGGACGCGCTGATGGCTGGGGTCGTGAGCCCGTCCCTGGCCATGCTGGCTGGACTCCTCCGGAGCGAAGAGCCCGAGGCACGGGAGCTCTTCGACCAAGTACTGGAGGAGCTGGGACTGCTCTTCCACCCGCCCGCGGACCCCCGGGCCGCAAAGTGGGCGATGGCCTGCTGGATCGCCGGTCAGATCGCCGACGGATCCCTGGATCCCGCCGTCGGCACTCACCTCATCTGGGCAGACATCGCTTATGACCTCGGCGACCCCGAAGAGCTAGAACCCCTTGTGCACTGCGCGCACAATCTAGACGGCTGGGAGGAAAGCTGGGGAGTCTCCGTCGAAGAACTCAACAGAGAAGCGGTCGAGGCAGCGAAGCAGTTCCTTAGCAAGAGGTCTGCAGCAGAGGCCGGGGACTAACCAGGGGTTCGTTCTCCGCCCGTGGGTCCAGCCAGCTTCGACGTCCAGGCACTTGCTGGTGTCGTGCAAGGGCTTGATCTGTACCAGCTGAGCCGCAGTCGCCGCACGGATTCCGGGATCTGGCAGCTTCCCGGACTCCGACGCAATCTGCGCAGGGGCCAGCGCGGGCGTCCAGGCCGCGGAGCGGCTGGACCGGGCGATGCGGTGCGGGCCCGTGGCTGCTCGGCCGGGTCTGTGCCTTGGGCTTCGCGGTGGGGCGCATGGCGCGCCCGGGTGGGGTGGCCTTGCGCGGTTGGTCCGAAGCAGGCGCGGCGGCCCGACGGGGTCCCGGCTCGGCGTGCCGGCCCTCGCCGGACGCCTGGCGGCCTGCTTGGGCGGGCCGGCCGGCGCCGGATCTTCGGCCCGCCCCGGGGGCGGCGCCGGGCGGGGCGGCGGAGGGGGCTCGGGGATGCGGGAGAGGGGAAGTACTGGTCTTGTGTCCGGCCGTAGGGGCTGGGAGTCGAGTTGGCGGAAATCGCATCCGGAGGCTGCGAGCAGCGCGGCGAGGAGCAAGGGCAAGGACCGGCGGTGCATGCCGTCACCGCCCAGGCCGTCATAGTGCGCACTGCCCGGTGGGCGGCACGGGCCACACGCTCCCGGCCCGTCCACCAAAGCCATGGCCAGCGCCTTACTCACGGCAGGCCGCAACTCGTCGACTCGCCTACACAGGGCTGCCACGTCCGGCCCGGGGTGGTCGCGGGGCCACCATCCGTTGATCTTGCGTGGGTATCCCCGGCTTCAGCCGGGGAGGGAAACGCATCTTTGGCCCGGAGGCGCGGAGCGCCGGAGTTCTCTGCGTCTTCTTCGGTGACAGTCAGACGGGCCGCTTCTGGCTCTCGATGTACTGGCGGATCACGTTCAGTGGTGCGCCACCGCAGGACCCGGCGAAGTATGAGCGGGACCAGAAGACCGACCCCATGCCGATCCGGTTGATCCGGCCGGTGTACTCGGCCCGCAGGTAGCGGGAGCTGACGCCCTTGAGCGAGTTGATCAGCTTCGACAGGGCGACCTTCGGCGGGTAGTGGACGAGCAGGTGCACGTGGTCGGCCTCGCCGTTGAATTCGCGCAGCTCTGCCTCGAAGCTCGTGCACACCTCGCGCATGATCTCTTCGCACCGCTTGAGCATGTCGTCATCGAAGATCCCGCGGCGGTACTTGGTGACAAACACCAAGTGTGCGTGCAGGTTGTAGGTGACATGTCGGCCAGTGCGGATGTCAGGGTTTGTTTCCCAGCGCGGTGACATACGCCAACCGTAGTATGAGCACCGCGAAGCGACTGGAAGGGGGGTGGGCCGGTGATCCGTGCGTACAAGTTCCTCATGCGGCCCACCGCGGGCCAGGCGATTGCGCTGGGCGAGATGCTGAGGGATCACTGCTCGCTGTACAACGGCGCGCTGCAGGAACGCCGGGATGCCTACCGGCACGCTTCGAAGACGAGCGTCAAGTACGGGCAGCAGTCCGCGCAGCTCAAGGACATCCGGACGTCCGATCCGGAGCGCCAGGGCCGCTGGTCCTTCTCGTCGCAGCAGGCGACGTTGCGGCGTCTGGACAAGGCGTTCGCAGCGTTCTTCCGCCGGGTCAAGTCCGGCGACACTCCCGGCTACCCGCGATTTCGGGGGGTGAACTGGTTCGACACCGTCGACTTCCCCAAGGACGGGGACGGCTGCCGGTGGGCCTCCACCCCACACGACCCGGTCACCCGTGTCCGCTTCCAGGGCGTCGGACACGTCAGGGTCAACCAGCACAGGCCGGTGATCGGCAAGGTCAAGACCGTGTCGGTCAAGCGTGAGGGCCGCAAGTGGTTCGTCGTGCTCACCGCCGAGCAGGACCAGCCCGAGCCGCTTCCAGCTACCGGGTCCGTGGTCGGCATCGACCTGGGCGTAACCAACTTCCTCGCCGACTCAGGCAGTGGGTTTGTGCCCAGCCCCCGCCACGGCCGCAAGGCTGCCGCGAAGCTCGAAGCCGCACAGCAGGCCCTGTCACGGTTCCCGCGAGTCCGCCGCGACAAGCGGACGAAGAACCACCAACGAGCGGTTGCGAAGGTTGCCACCCTGCACGGCAAGGTACGCCGCCAGCGCCTCGACCACGCACACAAGACCGCTCTCGGCCTGGTCCGCGAACACGATTTCATTGCGCACGAAGACCTCAAGATCCGCAACATGATCAAATCCCCCGCGCCGAAGCCCGACCCCCAGACGCCGGGCAGCTTCCTGCCCAACGGGGCGAGCGCAAAGGCAGGGCTCAACCACTCGATCAACGATGCCGGATGAGGGGTGTTCCTCGCGATCCTGAACGCCAAGGCTGAAAGCGCTGGACGGGAAGTGATCGCCGTGGACCCCCGCGACACCTCCCGGCGGTGCCCCGAATGCGGGCACACCGCCAAGGAGAACCGGCCCACACAGGAGAAGTTCCACTGCGTCGCGTGCGGCCACACCGCGCACGCGGACACGGTGGGCGCCCTGAATGTCCTACGGGCCGGGCTGGTCCGTCGCGAAGCCCAACCGGCATAGCGAGAAGCCCCCTCATTCATGAGGGGGAGGAGTCACGCACTTGGACGGTGCCGATGGCCTCGCCATAGTCGACAGCAGCCTCCACGAACGCTGCGTACGCCTGGCGCCGCCCACCCCGGCGCCAGTGCTGGGCCCGCCGGGGTGAGCCGTGTAGTTGGACCCTGGTCACGTGCGTTGAACCAGCAGACGGTGCTTCGATGCGAAGCGATCAAGGGGCAGCTCAGTGCAGTGCGGTGGCAAGGTCCCGCCATGCGCTGCGTGCGAAGAGACGGTGGTCGGCGGTTACGACCCGGAGAGCGATGTGGTCAGCTCCGGCTGCATGGCGTTTGGTGAGCTGAGTGACGATCTCATCGGGCGTTCCGTGGAGGAACAGCGCGTCCACCAGACGGTCACTGCCGCCGTTGGCCAGATCCCGGGAGTCGAAACCGGTGCGCAGCCAGGCAGCCCGGTAGTTGGTGAGCCTCAGGTACGGGGCGAGCATGGTCCGCGCTCGTGATCGGGCAGTATCAGGGTCGGTGTTCAGGATCACCGTTTGTTCCATCGCCAGCAGGGAGGTCGCGTCGAGGTCGGACCTGGCCCGGGCCGTGTGGGCCACATCCACGAGATCCGGGTGCACTCCGAGAGAGCGGGCTGCACCCAGACGCGTCATCTGGGGTCCGTGGGCGCCGATGATGCGTGCGGCGGCGGGCAGCGGTGGAATTGCCGCGTCCAGTGCATCCAGGTAGGACCCGAGCGCCGCGTAGGGGTACTGGTAGCGGTCGATGAATTCGGCGTGGCTGACCCCCAGCCCGACCAGGAGCCGGGCCCGCTGGTGTTGGGGCAGCGCGTGGTAGGCGGCGGCAAGGCGCTCGGCAGGCTGTTCCCAGATGGACACGCACCCGGTCGCAACCGTGATCCGACCGGTCGCGGTCAGAAGTTCAGCGGCGGTGGCCAGGTCCCCGCGCGGGTTGCCGCCAGGACTGCCGCCGAGCCAGAGAGTGCCGTATCCCAGGTCTTCAAGTTCCGCCGCTGCCTCCTTGGCCTCCCCTCGGTCCCCGTGTGTGAAAGCCGTACTCCATATACCGATCGCTCCGAGGTTCACCAGCGGCTCCTACTGAGTGGGAGCTCCTTTCTAGCCTCGTGCCCTCCTCCCCATCCGGATGGTGCGTCACTCTGTCCAGAACCTGTCCACCTGTGTCCAGAAGCGTCGATGGCCGGCGAAGCAGGTGCTCAGGACGGACGCGGAACGCCCGGTGCTGACGCTCTCGTGTCGCCCGACAACAGGTGGCACAGAGGCAAGCTGGTTGTCACCAAGATCGGCCTCATCAAAATCAACGAACCGCATGCCGACCCCTCGCCCCTGCCCACCCGCGGCGGTACCGGACTCAGCGGAGGCCCCTTCGGCGAGGGATACCACCCCATGCTGCGCGCCACCCGCTTGCCATGCGCATCCGCTCCACAGTCCGCCAGCACGCCCGCCGGCCCCGCGTAGCCGATGCCTCGGCGAGCAAGGAGGCTGCGGGGGAGTGCCATGAATCAGACGGACACCCGCCCTGAAGGGACCCGACAGTTGGTCCTTCTGGCAGTGGGTGCTCAGATGCCGCCCCACGAGTCAGCCGCCATGGAGTCCCCACTCGTCGAGGCCGCCGTAGATGTGAGCTTCGGGGCAGCTCCGACAGAGCCGAACTTCTTGAGAGTGAGGGGGGCGGGGCCGTCGCGTCCCCTGACCAGACGCGACAGGGGCCTCGGCACGGCGACCGCTGTCCGCGTACCGGTGTTCACGTGCTCGACTGGTAGCCGTCGTAGTCGTTCCAGCTGGGGGACTGGGTCATCAGTTGTTTCCAGGTGGGCCAGATTGCCTGGGTCTCCTGGCGAACAAGTTCGCCAGGCATGCTGAATGGCGGGGCTTTGTGGGGTTTGTCGAGTGCTTGACCGACGATCGTGTCGTAGAGCACGGGCGCGGCGTGGAGGCGGGGCAGCGTGGCATGGATGCGGTCCGCGTAGCCGGCCGGGAGGGTGTGGGGTCCCTCGGGGCCGAGGTCGAAGCCGGCACCGGCCGTGACCAGCGCGATCTCGGGACGTTTGCGTATGGCGATCTCGTGGTGCAGGTGCAGGGCGATCGCATCCCATACGACCTCGACCCTCTCGGGTGGCACCCCCTGGTCGGTGAGGAAGCGGGCGGCCAAGTCGGCACCGTCGATATGGAACGGCTGATCGCCGTTGCCCTCGGGGCTGAGCCCGGCATCGTGTAAAAGGCAGCCCAGAAACAGCAGTTCGTCGTCATAGTCGCGATCGGGTTGCAGGCCTTGCTGCTCTCCGAGGAAGCGCCCGTAGAGATAGGTGCGCATGCTGTGGTTGAAGATCGCTGGGTCCTCGATGCCTTGCACGAAGCGCATCGCGCTCAACGCTATGTCGGTACGGGGAAAGGGCAGTTCGCCGTATGCGTCGTCGTCCATTACGTCAGCCTTCCTGGGCATGGCGGGTGAGAGGTTGGCTTCCTCGGGAACGGCTTCGGATCCGCCGCAGGGCGAGCAGTCCGCCGACTCCCGGGATGGCAGCGCGCCATCGGGCGCCCGGCGAGGCGGCAGCCGGGGCCGTCGAAGCGGCCGCGATGGTGACGAGGTAGGCCGTGCCGTGCAGCGGGCCGACGAGCGTCGTGATCGCTTGCGTGTGTGTGGTGAGCAGGTTGCCCAGCAGGACCGCGAAGGAGGCGGCCTCGGCGCCGGCCGCGATCCGCAACGTACGCAGGGGGATCACGCTCCCGTGGTGGAGCCGGGGCGGACGATCATCAGGATGACGACGATCGCCCAGAGGACGTTAAAGATGCCGGTGAGCATGGTCAGCCGCGTCGCCGCAGGACGCGGCCCATCCTGGGCGGGCGAGCCCTGGGCCAACGCGAGCAGACGCTGCTGGCCGGGCAGGATGGTCATGGCGAGGATGGCAGCGGCGATCACGGTCAGCGCGAGCGACGCGATCAGCCAGGCGTCGGTGAGGACGCCGAGTGCGGCAGCGGTGGCGAGCCCGAACACCGGCACTGCGAGACCGGCGACAGCGTAACCGCGGCAGATCTTGTGCAGGAGTGCGGCGATCGAGGCGGCCCGAGCGTCCGGGTCCGGGCCGCCGGCCGCCTGTAGCGCGTAGCGGGGGAACATCGAGGCCGCCACGGTGATCGACCCGACCGCCAGGATCGCCGCGAGGACATGTACGGACAGCAGCACCTTGGTCACTGCGGTCGCCTCCAAGTCAGAGTATGCGAATACGTTGGCTGCCAATACATACACTGCCTACATGTTTTTGGGTAGGCTGCCTACCTATGAGGGCAGACGCGGTGCGAGGGCACCTGGATGGACTGTTGCTGGCTGTGCTTGAGTCGGGCCCGCTGCACGGCTACGCGATCATCACCGCGGTCCAACACCGCAGCGGGGGCGCGCTTGAGCTGCGCACGGGCACGGTCTACCCGGCCTTGAACCGGCTGGAGCGGCTCGGGCTGCTGAGTAGCAGCTGTCAATCTTCGGGCGAACGGCGACGGCGAAGCTACGAGCTCACCGACGCGGGACGGCACACCCTGGCCGTCGAGCGCACCGCGTGGAGCGAGTTCACCGCAGCGATCGGCTCGGTCCTGAACCCCGCCACAGCGCCCGGACTTGCCACATGAACGCCATCAGTCGGCAAGCCGACCCCATCGAGGACTACGTTGCAGCCCTGACCGCGGCCCTGCAGGGCCCTGCCCGGGCCAAGGCCCGGATGATCGAGGAGATACGCGACGGCTTCGCGGACACGGTAGCGGCGCATACCGGCGAGGGAATGCCCTACCAGCGCGCCGCCCACCAAGCAGTGCGAGAGTTCGGGACGCCCGACGAGCTCGTGCCGAGCTGCCAACGGGAACTGACCATCGCCCAGGCCCGGCACACCGCCCGGGCCGTCGCTCTCACCGCTCCTTTCCTGGTCGCCTGCTGGTGCCTGTCCCGGACCGCCGACCACGATCGGCCCTGGCAGCCGGCACACACGGCTCAGCTCTTGGCCGTTCATCTGGCGGGTGTCGCGATCGTCGCCGCACTGCTCGCCGCGGCGACGCTGGCCGCCACCGGCACCCTCGCCCGCTGGCTGCCTACGCCGCACCGGCTGCCCCTCACGGTCGCCTGGACCGGTACCACCGCCAGCGTGGCCATGGCGCTCGCGACGCTTGCGCTCGCCACCGCCTCCGTCCTGGGCGCGAACTGGCTGCTGCTCGCGTTCGCCGGCGTGCTTGCAGCCGCCTCGCACGCCGTGGTGGCAGCCTCGGCCCGCGCCTGCCGCCGATGCGCGCGCCTACCGGCCACGCATCCCAACGTCTCCCGGCTGCGCGACTGACCCGCAGGCTCCGCCTTCCCTCCGGGGGGATCCATGAAGAGGCGTCACATCACCACCGCCCTTGCCGCACTGACCGGCGTCACGGTTCTGTCGCTCAGCACAGCGCTCACGTAAATGCGTTCTACTGGCGTGACACTTCCGACCCGACCGATCCTCCCCGCCGTCGTGACCTCCGCGTCCATCACATCGAGCGCAACATGACCGCGTGCACCGGGTGGACGTCACGTCGCCGAGGTGCCCGGCCGCGCGGCGAGGCCAGAGCAAAGCGAGGACGACGACCGCAATGGCCAACCGTCGGCGACTGTGAAAAGCGCTAGCCGATCACCGAAGCACGGTGATAGACATCCGGCGTGGAAAAGAATCTTGAGTTCCCTGACCTGCTGCGACTGATCGATGAGCGGTCGACCGCCTTCCGCGCCGCGGTCGCCGCCGCGCCCAGTCTCGACGCACAGGTGCCGACCTGCCCCGACTGGACGCTGTTCGATCTGGTGAAGCACCTGGGTGGGGGAGACCGTTTCTGGGCCGCCATCGTCAGCGCGGGGCCTGCCGACGGTCCCCCGGCCGAGGCCGCCGCTGCGCGCGCCGCTCTGGAACTGCCGCGGGAGCGTGAGGCCCTGCTGGCCTGGTTGGCCGCGTCGACGCAGCTTCTGCTGAGCGCCCTGCGCGAGGCAGGACCGGAGAGCGGTTGCTGGGCGTGGTGGAGTGGCCTGCAGACGCCGCGGACCGCTGGTGGAGTCGCCCGGCACCGGGTCCAGGAGAGCGCGGTGCACACCTACGACGCCCGGCTCGCCGCGGGCGCCGCGCAGCCGCTGCCGGCCGAGGTCGCCCTCGACGGCGTCGAGGAGTTCCTGTTCACCTGCGTCGCGTCGCCCAGCGCCTGGCCGCACAAGCCCACGACCTTCGACTTCCACGCCGCCGAGGGCCGCTCCTGGCGCCTCACGGTCGACGGCGACGGCGCACGCTCCACCCGCATACCCGCACCCACTGCCGCGACCGGCGAGGACTCGGACGCGGCCGGCGCCTCCGTCCACGGCACGGCCAGTGAGTTGGTCATCTACTTGTACGACCGTATCCCGGCCGACTCCTTGCGCGTTGACGGAGACGCAGGGCTGCTCGACCTGCTCCGCGCTTGGGAACCGGAGGAGTAGGACGTAGCGGCGGCGGCGGCGGTTGGCTTGCGCCTCGAGCCGGTAGACCACGACCTTCACACCAGGTTCGTGAGTCGTGGCACCGGGCTCAAACCGGCGAGGCGGCCTCGAGGCGTCACCCAGCCGACCGTCTACCTGGCCAGAGCTCGAACTCACCACCTCCGCACGGTCAGAGACGAGTACTCGACCTGACCGCCGACCTCGTCATCGACCCCGACCTCACCGCTTGGCAGTGGAAGGACGAAGACGAGTACGCCCAGGTCCGGCGCCTGGGCATCGTCACCGACATCGAGCACCAGGCGGTGGACCTCGCCCGCACCCAGGTCCTGGCGATGCTGGAGGAACGGGCCGGGCCGTTCGCGGACGCCGACCGGTGGGCTGCCTGGCGCTGGGAGCCGGCCTGGCCCCAGCCGCGGCTGCCCCGGAGCTGCGGCGAGCCGATGGGACGGCGCTCTTGACCGACGCGACCAGCGCGCGGGTCATGTCGCTCAGGGCGTCGTTGGTCGTGAACGTAGGAGGTCCGGCCTCGGCGGTCGCGGCTTGCGCACCGGAAGCACGGTTCAGCTGTTGTCAAGGTCGAGTCCCGACACCAGAGGTGCCCTTGACAGGCCATCGCCGAGGAACTGGGCGAGGTAGGCACACCCACCCACTTATGGGACAACCCTTGGGGGGCGCGGAGATGCAGAACGGCAGGACCGTATCCTGAGGCGGAGGACGCAGGGACTGCCGATGCGTCACACCGCCTGTCGCAGCCGGGCGGCGCCCCACACCGGGTACCAGGTACCCGTCAAGCGATCTGGAGTTGACCAGTGATCAGTCTGGCCGCAGCAGGGGGAGTGGCCCTGGTCGAACTGGGCATGGCCGTGACTCCGGGACCGAACATGATCCACCTCGCCTCGCGCGCGATCACCCAAGGCCGCAGGGCCGGCCTGGTCAGCCTGAGCGGGACCGCGGTGGGATTCCTGTGCTACCTGCTGGCCGCGGCCGCGGGACTGTCCGCGTTGTTCGCCGCCGTGCCGCTGGCGTTCACGGTGGTCAAGCTCGCCGGGGCCGTCTACCTGGCTTACCTGGCCTGGGGCATGCTCAAGCCGGGCGGCCGTTCGCCCTTCGCCCCGGCCCAGGACCTGCCTCCGGTCTCCGACGCCCGCCTGTTCTCGATGGGGCTCCTGACCAACCTGCTCAACCCCAAGATCGCTCTCATGTACGCGGCTCTCCTGCCCCAGTTCATGGATCCGCAGGCGGGTCCGGACTGGGCGCAACTGCTCCAGCTCGGTGGTGTGCAGATCATCGTGGGGCTCTCCGTGAACGGTCTGATCATGCTGGGGGCAGCACGCGTTTCGGGGTTCCTGGCGGCCCGGCCCCGCGTGATGACCGCGCAGCGGTTCGGGGCAGGTGGCTTGCTCGGCGTCTTCGCGCTGCGCACCGCCCTGTCCCGTACGCCTGTCTCGGCCTAAGCGCAGAGGTGCGGACGGTTCGGTGCGGCAGGCCTCCGGGGTGCCGACTCGTCCGTCTGCTGCGAAGGTCGTGCGGGGCCTGTGCGGCCGCGCATGTTGTGTGGTGAGCCGGCGGCCGGGGATGTCGGGGTGCGGCCTGGCACTGCTGGCCGGGACTTCTTGTACGGCGGCTCCGCCGTCGGGATCCGCGCCGCCGAAGTCGCAGCCGGCGCAGGCCTCACCCGCTGAGTCACCCTCGCCGCCTACTGCCTGCACGCCCTGACCGCCGCCACCACGCTCACCTCGACCGCCGCCCGGAGCCGGCTCGTGGACGTGACCCTGCGTGGGCTCCGGCCGGTTCCCTGACCTGCCCAAGGTCAGAGTTCCGCGTGGTGTGCCGGACCCCCTGGCCGGATCCGCCGGGCGGCACGATACATTTCACGGCATGGTCACGGCCCGCCCCGCACCCGGCATGCCGCGGGCCCGCACCAGCGCGGGCCCGCTGCGCCTGCTGTTGCTGGCCGCCCTGATGTTCGGCTTCCTCTACACCCACGCCGCGGGCGCCGACAGCGCCACAGCCCACGTCACGGGCATCCCCGCCTCCGCACCGCAGGCCGTCGCAGACCGGGCTCCGGGTGACGGCCACCGCCACGACGGCAACCTCGGACACGACGAGGGCGGCCACTCGCACCCCGCCGAAGCCTGCGACTCCGCACATCCCCCGAGCGGCAAGATCCTCGACGCGCCACGGCTCGTCCCCCTGGCCGGTCAGACAACCGTCGGCCCGCAAGTCGCCGCCCGAGCCGACGCGAACACTGCAACAACCCTTCCCCCCTTGCGAAGTTCCCTCAGCTCCGTGGTGCAGCAGGTATAGATCTGGGCAGTTTGCCCCGGTCCATCCCTTTTTGTCCATCGTGCCGTCCGCCGTCGTCCGCCCTGTCAGGCGTACGCCGTCGTGAACCACGCATGCCTTCGCAAGGAACTTCCATGGCTCAGGCCCAACTTCTCGATGCCCGCACGCCCGACTCCGAAGAGAACGGCGGCCGCGCCGCCCGCCGCAGAGAACACACCCGGCAGGCCCGCCGCCACTCCCTGGCAGCCCGCTACCTCGGCTACGTCGGCTATTTCGTCGGCGCCGGCCTCATCAGCGGCGCCGTCGTCCACCACCCGCTCGACCCCGCCCGCTACACCCGCATCGCCCTCTACGGCGCCGCCGTCTTCCTCGCCGCCACCATCCTCAACGAGTTCCTCCTCACCCGAGAACGCCCCGGCCTGCCCCGCATGCTGGTCGTGATCGGCGCGTCCCTGACGCTCTCCTTCGGCATCGGCATGCTCTCCGGCGGCCTCCAGCACTTCGACGACTTCCCCGCCCGCGGCGCCGTCCTCGTCCCCGCCGGCCTCGTCGTCTCGTTCGCCGCCTACGTCATCAAGGACGCCGACACCCCGGTGCGGAGGATCTTCAGCCTCCTCGGCCTCGCGGTTCTGATCACCGCAGCCCTGGCCTTCCTCGGCCTGCGCCAGGTGGCCGCCTCCATGGAGACCACCCCAGGCGGAGGCCACAGCCACGGCACCGCCGAGAACCCCGCCCCCGAGAACCCCGCCCATCACGACGAAGACCCTTCGGCCACCCCGCCGTCTCCCTCCACGACCCGGACGCCGGGAGCAGCCCCTACGACGGCGGGTCCGTCAGCCCCGGCGACCTCCGCCCCGGACGGCCACGCTCACTCGCACTGATTCGGCACATGAATGCTGAGCCGCCAAGGCGATCACGGCGTCGCGCCTCAGGTGTCGCGCGGGCCCTCCCAGTTCGTGGAGCGGCGGCGGGGTCAGGGGCTCGGTAGGGCCGGTCCGGCCCCGGGCCGGTAGTGAGCCCTCAGGTAGATGCGGGTGCGGTCCGGGGCGTACGCGTGGGCGTAGAGGAGGACGCAGGGCTCCTCGGACATGTCGTACGCCTCGGGCACGCCGGAAGGGGGCGCGGTCGGCCCGCCCGTGTTCGAGCCCGGGCAGACGTATCCGTAGCGCACGCCGTCCTTGAGTGTCTCCGGCTCCGGAAGGCCGAAGTGGGCGAAGTCGTGCGGTGGGACGGGATCGGCTGCCGTGGGCTCCAGCCACTTGCCCTTCGGGGGGTTCTCCTTCAAGTACGTGTCCGCTTCGGCCCGGGCCAGCGTGAAGGTGAGCAGGCCCTTGTCGTAGCGGGAGGTGGTCTCGTACGCGGCCTCCGGTGACCGTGCCGTACCCGGCACCGGGAGGCCCATCTGCCTGCTCATCCACTCCGGTGTGATGCCGGGCGCCCAGTCGGAGCCCGGTGTCCGCCCCGTGCCGCCGTCGGCGCCGTTCGGACCGGCGCACCCGGCCCCCGCGAGGAAGACGGCGATCACGCCCGCTGCGGCTCGCACCGCGAGCGGCCGGAGGCGGGAGGTTCGGGTGCCCCCCGTGGGGAATCCGGTCATCGGACCGTGCCCCTCCCGCCACCCGTCGTCGGCGGACGGTCCTGCTGTTGCTCCCGGCCGGGATTGGTCCGTCCGTCCCTGCTCTCCCCGGGACCGGGGAGAGGCTCCTGATTGCTGGCCTCGGCGGACCCCAGCTCGTAGTGCCGCACTCCGCTGCTGCCGGACATGTCGAACTCCTGGGCGACCCCAGCCCGGTGCAGCTCGGCCAAATCCCCGTCGGGGATCGAGAAGGGGCCGATGTCGACGCCCTTGCCCTTGTCCCAGTTGTAGCGGTCCCAGACGTTGGCCTGGTAGTCGATGCCGATCCTGGGATTTCCGTTCTCGTCGGGAACCACCGTGACGACCCCGGTGACATTGGTGTTGGTACTGCCCACCGCGAAGAACCAGTTCTGGTCGACGTCCTTGCTGAAGTGGAAGCCGACCGGTGCCCTGGCCTCGACCGGAAAGGCGATCGGCTGCCCGCCGTTCTTCCGGAACTCCTCCAGTGCCTGCGTGCGCCAGGCGTCCTGGTTACTCCGAACGATGCCGTCGACGTACGTCTTGAAGGCGGGCACGTCCGCCATCATCCTGTCCACCGGCAGGTCCACGGGAGTGCCGCTGTTGCCGAGGAAGTGCGACATGTGCCGGGCCGCGTCGGTCATGCCCTTGAAGTCGGCGGCCTGGACCAGGAGTTTCATCTTCTGCTTGGTCTTCCAGTCGTCGAATCCGTCCGATTCGGAGTTGTACGCCCCGGCACCGGCGTCCGCCGCGACCTGCGGCATGGTCGGGCTCAGGATGCCCGCCGCCATCAGTTCGTCCTTCCGGGCCAGCCAGAGCTGGGCCCGTGCAGCCGGACTCAGTGACTCCCACAGGCGGTGCAGCTCCGCCCGCTGCTGCGGATTCGCGCCCTTCCCGAGAGCGGCGAGCTCCATGGCGTGCGGGAGTTGTTCCTCGTCGAGAGAGGTGTACTGGGCGTGGCCCGCGTTCTGCGCGTCGCTGCCGTGGCTGTTCCGCAGGGCCCGTGCGGCGGCGGCGTCGACTTCGGCGGCGTGCCGGATGATGCCGTTGAGGGTGTCCCGGTACCACCGGATTCGATCCAAGGTGCGCTGGTCGGTCTCCCCGGGAGTGCAGACGGTCACGGTGACGATCACCGTGCCGTCCGCGCCGCTGAGGACCGCGAGTCCGAGGTCCGGCGGATTGCGGGACGGGTCTCCCTTGGCGGCCTCCTCGGTGAGGTACCGGGCCTGTTTCTGGTACTGCGTCAACTCGGCGTGCGCGTCCGCGAGGACGTTCGCGATGCTGTCGGCCTCCCTCTGGAGGTCGGAGAACTCCTTGGCCGCTTTGCCGATGAACTCCCTCGTCACACCGGCGTTGACCCCCTCCCAGCGGGCCTCGTCCGACTTCTTGACGAGTCCGCCCCGGACATCGCTCTCCAGCTTGGCCAGCTCGCCGGCCACGGTCCTCCAGTCGGCCGCGGCGGTGCCGAGGCCGGTGAGGTCCAAGGCCATGAGGTCCGAGTAGGTTAAGACCCCCACCCGTCCCGCCCCCTTCCCCTACTTGAAGTGGTCGTTGAGCGCGGAGATGGACGGCGGGCCGGTCCGGCCTTGCAATTCGGCGGCGATCCTCGCGTCCTCCCGAGCGTGCAGCTTCTTGCTGTAGTCGAGGTGGTTCGAGATGTGCGCGCACGCCTGCAGGACGTGCTTCACCTGCGAGGTCCAGACCTCGACGGTGAGTTCAAGTTCCGTCCCCAGCGTCAGATTGCGGCCCTTGAGCGCGGCGGCGGCCCGCATGGTGGATCCCGCCCCATTCTGGTCGATGCCGGCCCCGGCGATATCGGCCCGCTTCTTGAGCTCTCCGTGCACTATGGCGGCCTCATGCCCCACGGCGCCCAAGTCGTCCTGGTACACGACGAGATCGCCGTTCTCGGCGGAACCGGCGCCCGGAGCCAGGTTCAGTCGTGTCTTGGCTTCGTGGCGATCCCCCGCAGCCGTTTTGGCCTGCTCCCACTCATCCCACACCATGCGTCCTCCTACGTCCGCCCCGCTGTGGAACCTCCCGCCACCGTAGCCGAGCCAAACGTGTCACGGACCGAATTCCCGCCCTGGGCCCGGCAGTTCGGGCGAGCGCGAGAGCGGGTGCGCCCCGTTCAGCGGAAGGCGTTGGCGTTCTCCGTAGCCCACTGCTGGAACGGGCGGGCGGGCGTTCCGGTGACCCGTGCAACTGTGTCGCGCACCTTCAGTAGTTCGTCGTTCACGTCTCCGCCCGTGACGTCGAGGACCGCGTCCGCGGCCTCGGCGCCGAAGACCTCTGCCATCTGTGCGTGGGCCTGCTGGCGGCTGATCTCGGCGAAAGGAACGTTCCGACCCAGGGCTGCCGCGATGGCCTCGACTTGTTGTCGGGCGGTCACCGGCTCCGGACCCGTCAATGCATAAGTGCGCCCGTGGTGGCCGGGCTCGGTCAGTGCCACTCGTGCCACCGTCGCGATGTCCGCCGGATGGATGGTCGGCAGCGCGGTCTCGGCGTAAGGCGCGTGGACAGTCTCCCGGCCACGGATGGACGCGGCCCACATCAGGGCGTTCGATGCGAACTGCGTCGGCCGCAGGATCGTCCACGCCATGCCGCTCGCCTTGAGCAGTTGCTCAACCGTCAGGTTCTCGCCGGCGGGGCCGAGGTGCGGGTGGGTCTGGACGGTGATGGACGACACCAGCACGACATGCTCGACATCCGCCTGCCGGGCGGCTTCGATGATGTCGGCGTCCGAGCCCAGACGCGACACAAGAAACAGCGAGCGCACCCCTTGAAGCGCAGGCTTCAGCGTCGCCGGCTCTACGAAGTCGCCCTCTACGGCCTCGACCCCAGCGGGGAAGCGGGCCCGCGCGGCATCGCGGGTCAGCCCCCTCAGCGGCCCGACACCGCGCGCGTGCAGCTCCTTCAGCAGCGCACCGCCTATGTTTCCGGTGGCTCCGGTCACGAGGATCATGAGCGTGTCTTCCCGTCATCAGATGAGCAAGTAGACGACACGCTAGAACCTCAATCATGCTTCAGGTCAAGGAGTGTCTGACCACTCCCGCGGCTGAGCTCGTACGTCCCCACCAGGAGTGGCGTGCCGCTCATGTTCGGCCCGGGCGGTGTGGTCGGCGGCGATGTCAGCGCTCCGGGGAACTGGAACGCCGGTGCCGGTCACGTCATGCTCCAGCAGGTCGCGCAGTTGACTCCCGGCCGGCCCGCGGAGGCTGCGCTGCCGGGGGACCAGCTGACAACGCGGCGGGGTTTCGGGATAGGCATGGAGATGGGGCCTGTGCTCGTCGAGCACAGACAGTCGCCGGTGGCTTTGACCAGCAATTCGTCGAGGCTACTGGTGCGGGCGAAGCGGCGGACGGTGGAGTGGTCCAGCCGCAGCGTCCGGCCGATCGCCGCCAGCGACTTCCCCTCGGCCAGCAGTGCACGGACTGCCTCGTATCTCTGGGTCGTGCGGGCCACCAGACGCCGCGGGTGGCGGCGGACGTCGAGAGTGCCGTCCGGTGTGACGAACGGCGCGACCACCGCCTCAGACGGCTCCGGCGTGACCAGGTCCCTGGCGGTTGCCTCCGCCATGACCGGGGTCGCCGCGAACGCGGCCCGGATGCAACCGTGGTGAGAGCCGAACGTCTTCTCCATCGCATCCGCGACGTTCCGTCGAACCGAGGTCCGGACGGGGGCGGGGAATTACGTGAGGCCGAAGGTGCGCCCCGTGGGGAATTGGGGGTGCGGTCAGATCCGCTCGACGTATCCCCCAGCCATTCCGGGCCTGTCCTGGACCGGACACCCATGGTGACGGACCACCCGATAGCCCGTCAGAGTCCGGGTGGTGTGTAGTTGCACATGCCGTAGCGGCATGTGGTGTCTTCGAGGGCACCACAGTACGAAAGGCCCTGTCTGCGATGTACCCCTCCGCCACGCCTCCCCGCGAGGTCAAGATCGGCGATGCCGCCGCCTTCGCCGGAACCACCCCGCGCGCCATTCGTCACTACCATCAGATCGGTTTGCTGCCGGAGCCCGAGCGAGGCGGAGACGGACGCCGCCGCTACGGCTACGACGACATGATCCGCCTGCTGTGGATCCGCAAGATGTCCGAGGCCGGCATCAGCCTGGACGACATGCGGGCCGCCTTTGACGAAGCCCGGGACGTCGAGGACGTCCTGGGCCGGTTGGAGGAGACCCTGGCCGCCCAGGAGGCCGCCATCAAGCGTCAGCGCGCGGCAGTCCGGCGCCTGCGGGTCGTGGGCAGCCCACTCGGCTTGCTCTCCCCGTTGGTCACGGACCGGATCAGTCACCTGCCTTCTGGCGCACTGCGCCCCTCCGACCTGGACGCCCTGCTGGTCACAGAACGGATCTTCGGGCCGCTGGGAGCCGCAGTTCAGGCCAGCGTGTTCATCACCCTGGCGACCCATCCCGGCCTACGGGCCGAGGCAGACCGCCTCGACGCGGCCGACGCCGCCCTCGATGACACCGTCGACCCCCACGACCCGCGGGTCGAGGAACTCGCCGCGCAGCACTGCGCCCACCACAATGCCCTGCTCCAGGCCATTGAAGCGGCCGGACTGGACGAGGCCGAGGAGAAGCTCTTCGAGATCTACGACGCCGAGGCGAGCGGCGAGGAAGACGTCCAGATGAGTGCCTTCGAAGCGGTGACCAAGATGCCCTATGGCTTCTCCGCGGCCCGGACGCGGTGCATGGAACTCACAGCACGGCTCCTTGCCGGGGACCTCTCCCCAGACAGCTGATCGCTGGTGTGGCCGTGAGTGAGGATCCCGGATTGGCCATCGACACGAAGCCAGGGTCTCGACGTCTCGACAGGGCCCGCACACTCCACGAGCGGGAAACCCAAGCCGACGCCCCGGCCTGGTTCCTGGGGCAGTCCGTGCAGACATGCACGAGCCGGTGGACATCACGCCGCCCGTACCCTTGCGTCGCGACGCACAGTCCGTCGTTGCTTCTTGGGGCTCAGGAGGGCCGGCGCGGCGTGCAGTCGTCTTCGCTGCCCTTCGCGCCAAAGATCTCTGTGTGCCCGAGCATTCGCTGGGCGGCAGGCCTGAGGTTGTTCCTGGCCAGGTGCTCGACGCCATTCGGGTCGGACGCCGAACTCGCGCCGGACATAGCCCCTGTCTCAACACACCCGCGTCGTCACTCCCATCGACATCCCGTCTGACGTAGCAGCCCGTCAGCGAGCGCATATCAGGGCAGGCGCCATTCCATTCCTCTCCTTACCTACGTCACGCAACGGCGCGCGACGGGAGCCATGGAAGTAGGGCCCGATGCCGACCCAAGGCCAGAGAGGGATGCGCACCCCGACTACGACTCGCACAGCTGCCAGCCGCAGCAGTCAGCCAGAGTTCGAACTGCGCTGTGTAGGACTCCACGTCGTCATCCAGCGTGTTCCCGCGTGGCCGATCGGGCTCATCACGACTACAGGTGGTGTAGTCGCGACCTGGTGGACGAGTCGCTAGGCAGCTCCACCGAACTCCGTGGGCGTCCTCAACGCGTGGCAGCCCCGCCTCCTTCGCGATCTCGGAGAGGCTCATGGCCCCGGACTCGAACAGCCCGCGAAATCGTCGAAGCTCCATACATCGCTGTGGGTCCAAGACCACGGCGAGCCGCCCTCCACCACCCTGAACAGGCCAGCGGCAGGCTGCCCAGCAGCAACCCTCAGCACGTCAAGAACTGGGCATGCTCATTCGTACGTTACTGGGCACACGCCGACATCGCGCCCCGCGCTCTACACCTCAGAGCATCCGCTCGGCCGTCGCCGCCCGTGCTCGAAGCGCGTCAGCCTCCTCGTGTCGGCCCCAGCCATCCAGGATCCGCGCCCGGTATGCCATCGCGTAGCCGTCACCCAGTTTCTCGGCGCGCAGAAACACCTGCATGGCCCGCTCCAGGTCACCGCAGTCCTGGAAGGCTACGCCCAGCGCGGTGATCGGGAACGCCTCGTCCTGTGCGAGGATCGCCGGCGCCCAGCGCTCGATACCGGCCGCATCGCCGCGCTCGAGCGCCTGCTTGACGAGGCCGAGCATGGCGTCCGGATCACCCAGCGCCGCAGTCTTCTCCCAGATCACCTGCGCGCGGTTCGCATCGCCAGCCACCGCGTGCAGCATTCCCAGGTTGAAGCCCGCAATCACGTTCCCGGCCGTCCATGCCCGGCCCCACCAGTGCAGCGCACCGTCCCGGTCACCCTTCGAATACAGGCCCGCCGCCAGGTTCCCCATCGCCACATCGTCGCCCAGCTCCGCCGCAACCGTCAGTTCGGCCAGTTCCTCGTCCCGCTCCGACCGCCGACGAAACCACCAAGCCATTAGCGACAACCCCGGCAGCACAGCTGCACCGATCCCCGGAATACGGGCCAGCGAACATCTCTCACCCGGCGATCATGCCAGCCCATACCGGGACAGCTCGGCGAGGGTGGTGACTCGCTGGGCCAACGAGGTCGACGTGCCCTGCTCCTGGCGGACCCACTCGGTTCCTCATCCTGGGCGACCGAATCAGTCTTCTCATGGATGGCTCCAGGCGGCCGTCAGGTTGCTTGGGTCAGACTTGCTTGGTCATGACGCTGAGCCACAGGAGCTGCGGCTATGATCCCCGAAACCCGGGGGTGAGCGATTAAGCGCGGGCTTCTTGTGAGTGTCGGCGTAGTGCTGTTAGTGGTGACCAGTTGCACGGAGGTCGATTCCCCTCTCAGTTCTCCTCCCCTTTCCTCAGCTCCTTCTTCGCCTGCTTCCTCCGTATTTCCTGATCCGCCCGAGCCCGGTCCCGCTACGCCACTGGGCGCCGCGACAGCCACCGTGGAGGACGCGCAATTGGTGTGTCCACGGCGATGTGCCGCTTCCGGCCGTTGACGGCGTCGCGTCTACTCGAACGCCCTGAAGTAGGCATCTGCGCAGGCCAGGCGCATCAGGCGGTGTGGGCAACTGTGATGCGGTAGGGGAGTGCTTTCACAGGCAGTCGCACCCTGTGCCATAGAACAACAGGAACACGCCTGTCGCGGCGGCCAGGGTGAAGCCAGTCGTAGTGACGGCGGCGAGGCCTCGCCGATGGCGACCCTTCGCGGGATCACGGAAGATCCTCCAGGCGCCGTGGGCGAGGAACAGGCTGAGCAGTCCGGCGCCCGCCACAGTCAGGCGTGGGCCGGAGGATCCGTGCGGAGCCGGAATGGTTGCGAGGACACTGTGGCCCACTGTCGGTGAGATCCGAACGCTCAACTGGCTTCCCCATTGGTGAAGTCAAGCCGCAGGACCGGCGATGGTTCCCGGTATCGTGACTACCTGACAGCCGCACCTTCCTCTGGAAATGAAGCTCAGGATGCACATCCTGGAAGATCCGTCCGAGCTCTCGGAGCGCGCCCAAGACCTCCTGCGTCGCACGGGCCGACGGGGGTGTCCCGCTCAGTTCGGGCTGCCGATAGAGCTCTGGCGAGTGCACGACCACGAGGGGAAACTCGTCCCCGCCCCCATGGATCTCATCATCCGGTGCGAGGGGTTCGAGCAGAAGTTCGGAGGCCTGCGCTACGAGGTACGCCGTAGCCGGGTTGTGAACGGGGACGGGTACGAGACCACCCGAGGGTGGGAGTACGACCACCTCGGTCTGCAGACGGCAGCATGGCAGGATCCAGCAAGAGGAGGCTGGTACTTCGAGTGGACCGGCGAACGTGTGTCGAAGCCGTGCCGGGACTTGATCCACACCGACGGCAGTGTAGGAACCGACATCGACGGCGGCAGTCCCTACCTCCCCATCGCCCCGTCGATCCAGCTTCTGATCGAATCACATGCCCTCACCGACACCGTCGCGACGTGGAGGCCATGGCCCATGAACAGTCTTGCCACCTCCGCCATCAAACTCCTCGACGGCCTGGTGGAGGTGTCCGAAGCCTCGTGGGGTTCCTCGCGGTGGCGACTGTCGGACACCGTTGCCGTCATGGACTACGACAGCTGGGACCATACGAATCCGCGCCGCCGGACGCTCGTCTGGTCTCGCGAAGAAGCCGGTCACCGTCAAGTGCAGGCAGTCCTGAACGAATCGCAGAACCACACCGCCTGGACATGACGCTTTCCCTCGGCTCGTTTGCGGTCGTCCCCGAGTCATGCGGTGCCGGCGCGAGGCCGGCAAAGGCAGCGCGCCGTTCTGGGGTCGCGATGAAGCTGAGGTCTGCCAACACTGGCGAGGAACTCGGCGCCGAGGAGAGGGCCGGTGCCGGGCATGCTCGTGATGATCTCCGCAAGGTCGTGGGCGCGGAAGCTGTCCTCGGTGAGCCGCTCCGGGGCATCGCGCCCTCCCCGGTCGCGGTTCGACCGTCCCTCATGCGTGGTTGATCAACCGCGCGGAGCTCACACGGGAGCGTCCGAGGGTGTGATCGTGCGGCTCGCCGCCCGGGGCCCTTTGATTAGGTCCGGCGGGTGCGCAGGACCTCGGGGGTTCGTTCGACCGCCTGCAAGACGCTCGTCAGGGCCTGCTCGTCGAAGAGGTCAGCGTAGAGGTCGCCGGTGAGCGCAGTGTTGTTGACGGCGACCGTCGGGGTGCCTGGGCCGATGGGGTCCTCCCCGGTCTGCCGGTACGCCGTCAGCGACGCCGTGACGAAGTCCGCGTACTTCATGGTGGACACCGCGGTGTCGAACGCTTCGCTCCGCAGGCCCGGCACCTCGTCCGCGAGGCTCAGCAGGCGCTCCGTGGAATAGCCGCCGGACGCCTCCACTTCCGCCTGGTTGCCGATCAGCACGGCGTGGTACTCGGTGAACTTCTGCGCGTCGAGCGCCGCACGCAGGGCGTTGACCGCTCGCCGGGAGCCGTCGCCGCCGAGTCTGTCGTCCTTGAACGAGGCCAGTACGTACTCCGTTCGCGTCCGCCCCAGGACGGTCTGGGCGCGGATCGCCTCGGCCCCGGTCGACTCGAAGTCCGCAACGACCGGGCAGCGCGGGTCCTCGTAGAGCCGGACGACCGTCCTGGCCTGCGGATTGCCGACCAGGATCGTCGTACCGTCGGGCGACAGCGACTCCGGCAGCTCCGCGATGTCCGCGTACGCCTGGGGCACGGGCACGGGTGCGTTCCGGTCGGGGTCAAGGCTCGCCAACGCACCTGGACCCCAGCTGACCGCTGCCACCGCGACCGCCCCCCACACCGCCGCGTACCCCAGCGTTCTGGCATATCTGACCTGCATCGATACCCTCCCCTGATGAATGCGCACACTGTAACCAGCGCGCGGGGAAGCGGTGCCACCCGCCCGGGCTCAGATGGACGCGGCTCAGGCCAGGCCGGTGAGCCCCGCAGCCGAGTGCGGACCCCTTCCGCCCAGCGTCTGCCCGGACTTCGGAGCATCGGCTGGAACGGGCTCCGGGGCAGATGAGCCGCCAGCACCCCCGACCGGCGCGCCGCTGCGGCGCGCTGACGCAGGGCGATCTCACTGCGCCCCGCGGCGGGTGCCCATCCGTCCCTGCTGCGGGGCGCCTCTGGCGGCTTGGCGGTGGGCTCTGGCCTGGTCCCGCCAGGGGTCAGAGAGTTGTGCGGTTACGGAGGCCGGCCGGGCGGGGGCTGTAGGCGGGCCGCTTCTGGAGCATGAGGCGGATGAGGCAGCGGCGGCTGTCGCGGGTGGGGTGGTCTTTGTAGGAGGTGCGGCCGTGGAGTATGCGGCGGTCGTCGATGACCAGGCAGTCACCCCGCTCCAGTGGGATGAACAGGGGGAGGTCAGCCTGCCCGAGTACCCGTTTGAGGGCGTCGAGAGCTGTGAGCCGGTCAGGGGTGAGTGGGACGCCGGTCAGTTCCTCGGCGGTCTCGATGCGCCGCACGTTGCACCGTACGCGTAGACGGCCCTGGTCCTCCTCGAAGACGGGCGCCCAAACCACCGGGTCCTGGCCTGCCGGGTGACATGCCGGCGGTCGAAGGGGAAGGCGGTGCGCAGGGTCTCGGTTTCGCGGGGGAAGTGCTCGCGCAGGAGGCGATGGACGGTCCAGCCGTCCACCAGGACGGACTCGCCGCCTTCTTCGGCTTTGCGGTGCGTGAGCAGGGCAACGTAGTGGGGTTCCAGGCCGAATGGCCTCACCGCCTGGTCGGTGTGGACGTGCAGGGATCCGCGGGACTTGGAGGTGTAGGCGTTCTCGTGGAACCGGCGGTCGTCGGTGTACGGCTGGCTCCCTCGTCGCGCACCAGCCAAGCCACGGCCGCCTCGGTGCCGCGCCCTTGAAGCAGTGGCTCGCGTAGGTGGCGGAGCATCGAGACGCTGAACTCCTGAACGTTCACGGTGGTCATCGCGGTGACCGGTGTTCCCGTCACGACAGCGAAACCAGCACCCTCGTCCAGCACGCTCCGCAGTCGGCCGGCCAGCGCCGCATGGTCGAGGTCGTAGGGGACGCGGAAGTCCGGGCCGGAAGCGAGGGTTCGGCGCGTCCATCCTTGTGTGGTGTGTCGCGCCATGAACCCGCCCCCTCATGCATTGCGATGGACCTCATGCTAGGAGCCGGGCGTGCCCGGGCGGGTGGGTATCCGGTCCTAGTGGTCGGTCTTCGGTGTGGCCGTCGGCTGCCATTCGCGGCGGAGGAGGCCGAAGACCCAGGAGTCGGAGACGTCGCCGTTGACGACGCAGTCCTCGCGGAGGGTGCCTTCGCGGACGAAGCCGAGCTTCTCCAGGACCCGGGCGGACGCCACGTTGCGGGTGTCGGCCTCGGCCTGGACGCGGTTCAGGTCCAGGACGTCGAAGGCCCACCGCAGGATGGCGTGTGCGGTCTCCGTGGCGTAGCCGTGGCCCCACGCGGCGGCGTCGAACATGTAGCCCAGGGACGCGCTGCGGAAGTCCGGGTTCCAGCTGGTCAGGCCGCACCAGCCGATGAACGCCCCGTCGGAGATGCGGTCGACGGCCACCCGCGCTCCCGTGCCTTCCTCCTCGATCCTCCGGCAGCTCGCGAGGAAGCGCTGGGCGCGGGCCGGTTCGGTCCACGGCGGGGAGTCCCAGTAACGCAGCACGTTGGCGCTGCTGTGCAGCGCGTAGAGCGGCGCCGCGTCGGTGTCGGCGAACGGCCGCAGCCGCAGGCGGGCGGTGTGCAGCTCGGGGGTGGGCAAGGTCATGCGGAGCATCCTGCCGCGCCAGGCTCGCCTCGGGCCATCCATTTATCCGGACGATCGGGGGCGCGTACTTCCCCGGCGACGCCTGCCACGCCGCATGGGCTGCGAGTCCGCAACACCGTGCGGAATGCGTCATGGTCGGCTCGTCGAAGTGTGGCGTCTCAACTCCAGTGCGATTCTCCGCGCATCTCGTGTCCGGGTGCTTCCTGAACCTGTTCGTTCGGCATGGGGCGGGGTGCCCATCTGAGATCCGAGTAGTAGCCCGCGTCCGGCGTGAACGCCGCGGCGCGGCGGGCTTCCTCGGTCCAGCTCTGAGCGAGCTCCAGGCCCGGCGCCACGGGGACGTCGGCGGGCAGGGAGCCGGCGGTGGAAGCGGGAGCGGAGGAGTCGGGGGCGGGCGCGGGGGCGTGGGCGGGCTCGCCCGGCGCCGACCCGGCTGGGCCGAGCGGGACCTGGAGGCTGCCGTAGCGCTCCATCCGCTGCCAGCGCAGTCGTGAGCCGGCGATCGCGGTGCACACCGACTGGATGACGACGAGGTACATCAGCTGGCGGTAGACGAACTGCTGGAACGGCAGGCTCCAGAGCGGCCCGGGCCGTTCCCCGTCGAGGCGGAAGGCATAGAGGCCCATCAGGGCCTGGAGGAGCAGGAACGCGCTCCACAGGCCGAGGATGCGCAGGGGATCCAGGAAGATCAGGCCGTAGACCGCGAAGATGTCCACGACGGGAGCCAGCAGCGGCAGCAGGACCTGGAACGTGAGCAGGTAGACCAGACCGCGGCGGCCGAGCTTGCCGGCCTGGCCGCGCTGGGTGAGAGCGCCACGGTGCTTCCACATCGCCTGCAGGGTGCCGTAACACCACCGGTAGCGCTGCTTCCACAGCGCGCCGAGCGAGGCGGGCGCCTCCGTCCACGCCTTGGCGCGCTCCTCGTAGACGACACGCCAGCCGTTGCGGCACAGGGCCATGGTCAGGTCGGTGTCCTCGGCGAGGGTGGTGTCGCTGACGCCGCCGACGCGCATCAGTGCTTCGCGGCGGAAGGCACCGACGGCGCCCGGGACGGTCGGCATGCACTCGGCGAGGTCGAACAGGCGGCGGTCGAGGTTGAATCCGACCACGTACTCGATGTGCTGCCAGCGTCCCAGCAGCCCGCCCCGGTTGACGACCTTGGCGTTGCCGGAGACCGCGCCGACACGGCGGTTGGCGAAGGGCTGGACGATCATGCGGACGGCATCCGGTTCGAAGACGGTGTCTCCGTCGACCATGACGAGCAAGTTGCAGGAGGCCGCGGCGATACCGGTGTTGAGCGCAGCGGGCTTGCCGGCGTTCTGCTGCCGGATGACCCGGACCCCGGGCAGGTGGAGGGCTTCGACGAGGTCGGCGGTGCCGTCGGTGGAGCCGTCGTCGACGACGATGATCTCAACCGGATGGTCGGACGCCAGCAGGGAGCGGACGGCTGCTTCGATCCCTGCGCTCTCGTTGTAGGCGGGGACGATGACGCTGACGGGTTCGGTCACCGTGGCCCCCCACGGCCTGCGGCGCATCCGTACGTGGCGCCGGGCGGCGACGAAGACGGCGACGGCGCGCAGCAGGCTGATCGCGCCCGCCGCCCACAGCAGCCAGGAGATCGCTCCGAGGAGCCAGTCGCTGCTCCGGAGCGCGCTGATCAGAGCGAGACCCTGCCAGTGGTCGCCGGTCGTCGCGTGCTGCGCCGCCGTGGGAACGCCGACTGCGTCGCCGACCGTGGTGAAGGTGTACCCGGACGCCTTGAGCCGGGGCAGCAGCTGCTCCAGCGCGGCGACGGTCTGCGAGCGGTCCCCGCCCGCGTCGTGCATCAGCAGGACCTGCCCGCCGGCACCCTGGGGCGTGGCGTTGGCGACGATCCGCTCGACGCCCGGCCGGCGCCAGTCCTGGCTGTCCAGGGTCGTGAGCACGGTGAGGTAGCCCTCCTGCCCGGCCTGTACGACGGCGCCCCAGTCCGCGTCGGTGAGCGCGTCGTTGGACGAGGAGTACGGGAGTCGCAGCAAAGGGGTGGTGATACCGGTGGCGCCGGCGATGACGAGCTGCGTTTCGCGCAGTTCCAGCGAGCGCCGCCAGGGGGAGGCCGTGCCCAGGTCGGTATGGGTGAAGCCGTGGACTCCGATCTGGTGGCCCTCTTCGACGATCCGGCGAGCGAGGTCCGGGTTCTCGGCGACCCGGGTGCCGACGGTGAAGAACGTCGCAGGCACGCCGTTGCGGCGCAGGACGTCGAGGACCCTCGGTGTCCAGACCGGGTCCGGGCCGTCGTCGAAGGTCAGCGCGATCGTACGGGCGGCCGGGCCGCCGGTGCGGCCTTGGGTTCCCTCGACCACCGGACCGCCGGAGGCTATCGGGCCGGGTACGGAAGCGGCCGGACCCGCCGCTCGGGGAGCGCCGTCGGCGGTGTGGTCGAACATGTGCTGGGTGTAGCCCTGGAGCAGCAGTGCCGCCGAGAGGGTGAGCACGAGCGTGGTGAGCAGCAGCCAGTGTGTGCGCAACGGGACGTTGCGCACGGTGCTGTGTCGGCCTCGGGCCGGGCTTGCGCGGCGACGGTTCCTGGACAAGGGGGAGGGGCTTCCTGCCTGCTGCGTTCCGACGGGTTACGGGTGGGAGGTGGGCTTGCCGTTGCCCTGACCGGGCGCTGCGGTGGGGCGACCGTGCGCGGTGCTCGTCGCCGCCGGGGGAGCGGGGTTCCCGGGAGGGGGCGCGGGCGTCGGGACGAGGGTGGGGACCCCGGTGGGTTTCGGCGCGGCTGTCCGGGCCGCGGAGGGGGCGGTGGCGGGCGTGGCGGACCGGGTGGGGTTCACACGTGCGCCCGCCGCGTTGCCGGACGAGGGGCTCGGGACGCTCGGGGACGGGGAGCTTTCGGCCTTGGGTGCGTGCGGCGCCGGTGGGGTCGGCAAGAAGTGCGAGCGGACCGTCGGGCCGCCCATCAGGGTGCTGATGAGCAGGACGACATAGGCGGCGGCCGGTATGACCAGCAGACGCCCGATCCGGCGCACCCGGCGCTGCCTGCGCCCGGATGCGTCGACGAAGACGGGGCTCGGCTCGGGGGCGAGCGGCTCGGGGGCGCCCACCCCGCTATGGCGGGGTTCCGCGGCGCGGGGGGCCGGCCCGTCGGCCTTGGCCGGGGTGCCGTGTCGTCGTTGCATGTGTGGGGGCCTTCAGGGTGGTGGCGCGGGGCCGGGCGGTCGGGGACGCGGTGGAGGTCGGGCGGGGTTCACCCCTTCGATCGAGTGGCCGGGTCGTCGGGCCGGGCGCCCGGAGGGCTGGTCGGACGTTCGCCGGGCGGGTTCGGCGGTGTGTGGGTCCGGGCCGTACCCGGCGTGGTGGGCCGAATGCCCGGCTCCTGGCCCGGCGTCGGGTGACCGCTCGGCCGACCTGCCGAGGGTCGGCCTTCGGCGGCCGTCGGCTCGTGACCCGGACCGCCCGGGGCCGACGCGCAGTAGCGACGTACGCCCTCCCGGCCTCCCGCCGCGGCGACCAGGACGTCGAAGCGCTGCTCGGCAGGCACCTGCGGGGGATGCGCGTCGATCGCCTGGAGGTAGGCGCGGCACAGTTCCACCAGGTCCGGGGGTACGGACGGTAGGGGCCGCCGCATGACGGAGGGCGGAGCCGTTTCGGACGCGTCGGCAGCGGGCGTGGACGCGGCCGAAGCCGCCGCCGGCCCGGGCTCGCTGCGGACGGGATCTCCGCCCAGCACGGCGGGCAGGTGTCCGGTGCCGGCCGCGACGGCGACGCCGCCGATCGCGGTGGCCACGGCGATGGCCGCGACCTTGGCGCTCAGCAGCTTCGCCAGCGTCGGCGTCCGCACCGGCCGCCTCCGGGGGTGGTGCTGGGCGACAGGTGCAGGGTCGAGGCGAGCAGCCCGGAATGCGGCCAGCGCCGCCCGTTCGCCGGCCAGCTCGTTCTCCGTGGCGGGAGCAGCGGCGGCATCGAGCAGCCCTGCGAGGGCGTCGTGGTCGCCCGGGGACGCCACAGGGACCCGGGCGAGCAGCTGCTCGGCGGTGCTCTGGTTCATCCGGCGGGGACGGTTGGTGCTCATCTCATGCCCTTCAGCGTTGGTGCCGTCTTCGGTGTCACTCCCTGGGCGGAATTTTTTTCCGGCGTCTGCGACGGGGGCGCCCCCGAGGCGGGCTCCGGGCCCGGCTGCTCGGCCGGTGCGGTGCTGCCCCCCGGGGCCGTTCCCGCTGTTCGGCGCGTTCCTTCGAGCCGTTCGGCGAGCTTGCGCAGGCCGCGGTGAGAAGCCATCCGTACCGCACCGGCCCGCTTGCCGAGCACGCGTGCGGTGGTCTGCGCGTCCAGGTCCATGACCACTCTGAGCAGCACGGCCTCGGCCTGGTCGCGGGGCAGGGCGGCTATGAGCGCCAGCGCGGCCGCCGTGTCGACCGTGGCCAGGGCCGCGCCCTCGGTGTCATCGGTCGCCGGCCGGTCGCCGAGCAGATCCTCCACCGGTACGGCGCTGACCGGCCGACGGCGCTGGGCGCGCAGCAGGTCCATCGCCCGGTTCCGGCCGATCGTCGCCGCCCAGCCGCGGAAACCGTCGAAGTCCCCTCGGAACGAACCGAGGTCCCGGGCGATCTGCAGCCACGTCTCCGAGGCCACGTCCTCGGCCTCCGCGCCGACCAGCACCCTCAGGTACCGCAGGAGGCCGGGCTGCACGGCGCGGAACAACGCGCCGAAGGCCGCCTCGTCGCCGTTCCGGGCGGCTTCCACCTGCTCGGACATTTCCCCTGGGCCGCGCCGCGTGGGTATCGCGGCGTTCCCCGTCTCGTCCCCGGCCTCGCCGGGCCGCTCCGCATTCTGCACCGGGTCATCATGCGGCACGGCCAGCCCGGTGCCCCCGGCAGGCGGCGGGCGGCGGGCGGTCCCGGCGAACCGGGTGCGTACGGACCCTGGCCAAGACGGGGCGGCGTACGCAATGATCACGCCGCATCGCCCGCGGCACCAGGCATGGCGCCGCATCGCGCGTGGCACGACGCACACGTCGCACGACAACACCCGTCCCGTGCACCACATCCCAACCCGGAGGATGTTTCATGGATCGCCGCACACCCCGCGGCCTCACGGCCGCAGCCACCGCCACCGTGGCCCTTTGCGCCCTGGCCGGACCGGCCATGGCCTCGAGCCCAGCCGGAGCCGGCGCGCTGCCCCAGGCCCGCGTCTTCATGGTCAACCCGGTCCAGTCCTCGGGCGACCAGACGCTCGCCGACTCGAAGGACGCCGCGGACGCCGTACCGTCTTCCGCTTACGCCACGGTCGCACTGCGCAACCTGGACGCCAGTGGCGGCCTGTCGGGCAAGTGGGCTTATGTCCGCTCCGACACGGGCGCCTCGGCCAAGGTCACGGCCGCGGGCTCCTTCACCCGAGCCGATGACCAGTTCGAGCAGGTCATGGCCTACTTCTGGGTCAATGAGGCACAGGATTACCTGCAGGGCCTGGGCTTCGGCAGCGAGCTCCCCGGGGCCAACGACCGGCCCCAGCCCGTCCGCATCAACCAATGGGGCGCCGACAACTCCTTCTTCACCGACAAGAAGGCGGAGATCCGGTTCGGCAAGGGCGGGGTCGACGACGCCGAGGACGCCGAGGTGATCGTCCACGAGTACGGCCACGCGGTGCACAACGCCCAGGTACCCGGCTTCGGCACCTCCCTCGAAGCGGGTGCGATAGGCGAGGCCTTCGGCGACTACCTTGCCGTCGAGGTCGGCTCCCACGCGGACGCCGCCTACGGGTGGCCGCGGAAGGCGGACCTGGCATGCGTCGCTGACTGGGACTCGGCGACGTACAGCTCCGCCCCGCACTGCCTGCGCCGGATCGACGGCAACAAGGTCTATGCGGACCGGATCGGCGAGGTTCACGCGGACGGTGAGATCTGGTCGCGCGCCCTCTTCGACATCCGGGGCGCACTGGGCGCGAGAACCGCCGACCGCATCATCGTCAACGCGCAGTTCGGCTTCGCCCCCGACACCAGCTTCCAGGACGCGGCGCTGAAGACGATCGCCACCGCTCAGCAGATGTACGGCAAGAGCGCTGCGGACGCCGTCCGCCAGGCGTTCGCGGCCCGGCAGATCCCGGGAGTCCAGTAACACCCCGGTCCTGGGTATTTCGCCTGTATGGGTGGAGTGTTGCGAGCTGGGCCGTTGTGGGTGGAGACGTTCACGGGCGTGGGGATGGACCGGTTCGTGAAGGTGGTGAGGGTGGTGCGGGAACGGGGCGGGAATGGTCCCGGTGGCGGCCGTGCTTGTGGATCGTGGACGGCACCCTGATCCCGGTCCGCGACCGCACCATAGCGGCCTCCTCCCGCAACTACCGTTTCTCGGCGAACGTCTGGTGATCATCCACGCCGACAGCTGCCTGGTGGTCGCTTCGGCCCGGCCGGCGTCGGGGAACAGGGCTGATGCCCCACGCCTGGCGGGAGTCGGATCTGCCGGCCGGGGCGGCCGGGACGACGGTGATCGCGGATGGCGCTTACCTCGGCACCGGACTGATCGTCCCGCCCCCCGCAAGGGCCGGACGGCCCCTCCTGCGCGGGCGGGAGGAAGACCACGCCGAACACCGACGGGTGCGGGCCCGCGTCGAGCACACCTTCGCCCGCATGAAGAAGTCGCCGCGTCGATGCCCGGCTCGGCGCCGACCTCCTTGACCATCACCGGTCCGCCCGCGGCCTCAACGATCTGCAGCATCCGCTGGCAGCCGACGGGCAGCGCCGACGCATCCGCCACCTCGCTGCGGTGCGGCACCTTCAGCACCGAACGTCCCGCGACCTGCACCAGCCGCGGCGTCCCGGCGTTCTGCTCGGCCGCGGTGGCCTCGGCCTACTGCTCGTACAGCCGCCGCAGCACCCGCTCCGCGACCACCAGCTCCTCACGCTCGCCCTCCACCTCGGCGAGCTGCTTGGTCAGCGACTCCGCGAGCTGGTCCAGCTCGGCCCGGCGGGCAGCGATCTTCTCCAGCGACGACACGATTTCCCCTCCCGAACGACCAGGAACCCCGCCGCGATCGTAGGAAGCCCGCCGCTTACGGCGCGGCCAAAGCCGGAAACACCCGCCCCCCGACCAGCACGAGCACCCCACCCGCCACCCACGCCAGCACCTCTGACCAGCCCGGATTCCTTGGAGCGATGGTCAGGGGATGAGCAGCACCTTCCCGGCGGTCTTGCGAGCCTGCAGGTCCTCATGGGCCTGCCGCGCGTCGGCTAGCTCGTATGTGGCGCCGATCCGTACCTTGAGGGAGCCGTCGGCCATCGCTGCAAAGAGCTCGCCCATCCGCCACTCCAGCTCGGCGCGGGTCTGGACGTAGTCGTCGCTATTTGGGCGGGTCAGATACACCGAACCGGCCTTGTTCAGCTGTTGCGGGTCGATCGGCGGCACTGGACCGCTCGAGGCGCCGAACAGCGCCAGCAGGCCTCGCTTGCGCAGGCTTGCCAGGCTTCCATCCACAGTGGACTTGCCGACCCCGTCGTAGACGACGTGAACGCCCTCACCGTCGGTGAGCTTCCGGGTTGCATCGGCGAAATTCACCTGGTCGTAACGGATCACCTCGTCGGCCCCAGCCTCGCGGGCAAGCGCCTCCTTCTCGGCGGTCGACACCGTGCCGATCACCCGCGCTCCCCGCGCCTTGGCCAACTGGATCAGCAGCAACCCAACCCCCCCGGCCGCCGCGTGCACCAGGACCGTTTCGCCCTCCTTGACTGGATAGGTCGATGTGACCAGGTAATGCGCGGTGATCCCCTGCAACGGCACAGCAGCGGCGATCTGGTCGGTCACGCCGTCCGGTACGTGCACCGCCGAATCGGCCGGCACCAGCGCCCGCTGCGCGTAGCTGCCCGGCACGTCCTGCCAGGCCACCCGGTCCCCCTCGTGGAAACCGCGCACGTCAGCGCCGACCGCGACGACCGTCCCGGCGCCCTCCAGGCCAAGGATGTAAGGCAGCGGGACCGGGTAAAGCCCAGCCCGTTGGTAGGTGTCGATGTAGTTCACACCCGCAGCCGCCACGTCGACCAGGAGCTCGCCCGGGCCTGGCGCGCCGATCTCCACCTCCGTGACCTCGAGCACCTCCGGGCCTCCGGTCCGCCGAACCTGCACTGCTGTGGGCATGCGTCCTCCTGACTTCGGGTCACGTTCTCGGCCGCTACGACTGTAGCTGCCGAAAGGTTTTCCAACTGAGCGGAGGTGGGTGTGGCAATCGGGTGGGGTACGGGGCCCAAGCCGGCACTGAGCTGCGGGGACACTTTCGTGTGCTCTGGGCCCCGGCTCGGTGTCAGCTCGGCATGCCGTCGCGAGATCGAGGGGCTCAACGGGCCACAAGATCAGGGTGATTGTTCTCCGGACCGCCGCCCTTCTCGCCGCTACTGTCTCGACGTGCCTGTTGTGAACGACGGCGATTCTCGCTCTGTCGAAGATCTTGTGATGCATGGCTGCTGAACTGGGCATTCAACAGGTGTGCAATTCAGGGAATGTGGGACGACTGCTGCCGCATTCGGCGGGTGTGGTCGTGGAGTCGGTCGAGAGGATGGCGGGAGGGGTCACGCTTCGCAGCAGGTGCGAGGCACTCCCGGCCAGATGTCCGTCCTGCGCGATGCCGTCGTGGCGGGTGCACGGCCGTTACGTACGTCACCTCGCCGACGCACCCATCGGCGGCGCCCCGGTCTTCATCGAGGTCGTGGTGCGCAGGTTCAAGTGTCTCAATGAGGCTTGCCCCGCGGTGACGTTCGTGGAGCAGATCGAGGGGCTGCGTGCAGCGGGCCTGGCCGCGATCGCCGAGCTTGGCTTCATCGGCCTCGACGACGGCGGGGGTCCGGACGCCACCCGGCGGTCGTCACAAGCTTCAAGAAGCCCAAGGGTAGGCAGCTCGCGGCCGCGAGGAAGCTGGTCAACCAGCTGATCGCCGCGGAACGGGCGGTGTGTGAGCACGCGTTCGCGCATCTCAAGAACTGGCGCGTGCTGACCAAACTCCGCCTCGACGTGAAGTGGGCCACCCGGCTGGTCCGGGCGCTGATGATCCTCACCCGGCACGAGATCGCCCGCTGACCGACGATCTTCACACCAGACAGGCCCAGACGGCCAGCACCAGTACGACATCACCCACCCACGCCACCCCCGTGACCTGCACGTTCAGGATGAACGCAACTCACTGGCCCCCGGTCACGCGTCCCAGGTGACCGGGAGGCTCTTGACGCCGTAGATGTCCGCGGTCTCCGGGCGCACGGCCACGTCCTCGGCCGGTACGGCCAGGCGCAGCGTGGGGAAACGCTGGAGGAGCGCGGTGAACGCGACCCGCATTTCGACACGGGCCAGCTGCGCGCCCAGGCACAGGTGGATGCCGTGGCCGAAGGCCAGGTGCCCGCCGTCCTGCCGGTTGAGGTCGAGTACGTGGGGGTCGGTGAAGCGCTCGGGATCGCGGTTGGCGGTGTTGTACGAGAGGACGACGGTCGTGCCGGCCTCGATGGTCTGGCCGCCCACCTCGACGTCCTCCAGCGCCGTCCGCATGAACGACTTGGCGACGCTCAGGTACCGCAGCAGCTCCTCGACGGCCTGGTCGATGAGCGTGGGATCGGTGCGCAGCGTGGCCAGTTGCTCGGGGTTCTGCAGCAGGGCGAAGGCTCCGAGGGACAGCATGTTCGCGGTGGTGTCGAATCCGGCGGCCAGCAGGATCAGGCTGATCCCCTTCAGCTCTTCATCCGTCAGGTCGCTGTCGGTGAGTTCACTGAGCACGTCATCGGTGGGGTTCGCGCGCTTGGCGACCACCAGCTCGGCCAGGTACTCCTGGGTCGCGGTGTAAGCGGCTATCAACTCCTCATCGCCCGTCTCGCCGTTCATGAACTTGTCGATCTGCTCCTGGAAGGAGGCTCGGTCCTCGTAGGGCACCCCCAGCAGCTCACAGATGATGATGGTGGGGATGGGCTTGGCGAACGCGGTGACCAGGTCCGCCGTCGGCCCGGCCTTCTGCATGGCGTCCAGGCAGTCGGTGGTGATCTGCTCGATGCGCTCGGTGAGCAGTCGCATCCGTCGTGCGGTGAACTTGCCTACCAGCGGCTTCCGGTAGCGGCTGTGCTCGGGGTCGTCCATGAGGAGGAACTCGCCGGGTGGCGCCGGAGGGAGCTCGAAGTCGACCACGTTCAGGAGGTCCCTGCGAGAGCTGAACCGCGGGTCGGCCAGGACCGACCTGACCAGGTCGTATCCGGTGATCATCCAGCCAGGTTTTCCGCCGGGGTGGGTGTAGCGGCTGATGGGGCCGTGGCTGCGGGCGTCGATCAGCTCTGCCGGCGGGTCGAAGGGGCAGCCGGGCCGACGCTCCGTCGGCAGGGTCGTGACGGTGTGGACAGATTCACTCATGGCCGTTCCTCTTCTTGCGACGTTACGTGTGCGGTACGGCTCGAAAGCTACGTTGCGTTTATGTTTCAGTCAACGACCTTTAGGTGCAAGTGCAGGTAGAAGAGGGTGAATTGATGCAATGACCTGCGATCAAATGCAATGCGGCGTTGCAATGAGAGGAGGCGAAGGCAATGCCGGCGGAAGCAGGCGGGTTAGCCCGGTGGGGCGTCAGCGGGTGGTGCTCGGCCGCGTACTCGTCGGTTGTACCGGTGGGCCGGTCGGGTAGCAGGTGGCGGCGCGATCAGACGTGCCATCGACGAGGGCGAGTGCGGTGGGGGTGACCGTCTGCCCTCCGCGCGCGATCTCTCCCAGGCGTTGGGCGCTGCCGGATCGGCTGGCGACCGTTGGGGTGGCGGCCCCGGCGGACCGGACGGCTCGATGCCGCTGTGAGCCGCCGCGCTCTTCCAGCGTTGATCTGGGCGGTCCCTGTACTGCTGCCCGGTGGGGTGACCGGGCGGCTCGGCTGGGCGGTGACCCGTCGATGCCCGGCTGCCGTGTCGCAGCACGTAGCCGCGATCGGTCCGAGCATGGAGACTCCGGCCGGCGAGAAGTTCGGGTGGCTGTCCCGTACGGCGACCGCACCGCCTCGAGTGCAAAGCCCGCTGCCTCTCACAACCACTGTCCCGAAACCGAGAGATCGCACCCAGGCCTGAACCGGCTCGTACCCGCGCCTGATGTTGATCAACTCCTGTCTCTGAAGGACAATGTCCCGTGGATCAGACTTTCGGGGGGATGGCTGGTGAGGTTCGGCATATTGGGTCCGCTGACGGTGCATGACGATGCGGGCCGGCTCTGCCCCGTCGTGCAGCCGAAGTCCCGGGCCGTGCTCGCCGCCCTTCTCCTCGAGGCGAACCACATCGTCGGGTTCGGTGCGGTGATGACCGCGCTGTGGGGTGACGACCAGCCGGCCTCCGCAGTCGCCTCCCTGCACAACCACGTGGCACGACTCCGCAAGGACCTCGGCCCGGAGGGCGGCGCCCGTATCCGTACGGTCGGCCAGGGGTTTCAGTTGCAGGTCGCCGACGGGGAGGTCGACTGTGATGCCTTCATGCAGCACAGTGACCGCGCCCAGGAGGCACTGCGCCTGGAGAAGTGGCGTGAGGCTCAGCGGGAAGCCGAGGCCGCGCTGGGACTGTGGCGGGGTACGCCTCTGGCCGGCACGACGGTGGCGTCGATGGCGGTGCCGGAGCACCCCAAGGTCGTCTATCTCGAGGAGCGCAGGCTCGAGACCCTGGAGTGCCGCTTCGAGGCCCTTCTTCGCCTGGGAGAACTCGACGGCCTGTCCGCCGAGCTCGCCCTCCTGGTCGCGCAGCACCCGCTGCGCGAGTCCTTCCACCGCCAGCTGATGCTCGTCCTCGACCGTACGGACCGGCAGGCTGAAGCGCTGTCCCAGTACCAGAGCCTGCGGAGGGTGCTCGTCGACGAACTCGGCGTGGAGCCGGGACCCGCGGCCCGGCAGGCACATCAGCTCATCCTGTCGGGGACGGGCCGTCCGGCTCCCGAGGAGAGGTCCGCCGTCGTACCCACTGCCGCCCGGCCGGCCCAGCTCCCCGCGCCTCCGGTGCACTTCGTAGGCCGCGCCGAGGACGTCGAAGCGATCCGCGCGGTACTGCTCGCACCGCGCTCGCACTCGGCCGTCGCCCTGATCAGCGGGATGGCGGGCGTGGGGAAGACCGGCCTGGCCCTGCACGTCGCCCAGGGGCTGCAGGACGCCTTTCCCGACGGGCAGCTGTTTCTCAACCTGCACGCGGCGACTCCCGGGGTTCCGCCGCTGGAGTCCTGCCGGGCGGTCGCGAGGCTCCTGCAGGGCATGGGCGTGGACCCCCGGCACGTCCCGGTGGACAGCGCGGAGGCGTCGGCGCTGCTGAGGACCACGCTGGCGGACAAGCGCGTCCTCCTCGTCCTGGACGACGTGTCCTCGGTGGGACAGATCGGGCCTGCCCTGCCGGCCGGACCCGGATGCGCCGTACTGGTCACGAGCCGGCTTCCGCTCGCGACGCTGGATCGCAGCGGGCACATCCGGTTGGCGCCTCTGTCACCGGCGTCGAGCAGGCTGCTGCTGACCAGGGCATCGGGCCGTTCGCTGCAGACGGGCGACTCAGGCTCGGTGGACAGTCTCGTCGCCCTGTGTGGCGGGCTTCCCCTCGCGCTGCGGATCACCGGCGCCCGGCTCGCGGCCCGTAAGTCCCTGACCTTGGAAGCGCTTTCCGAACGACTCGCCGCCCAGGGGGACCGGCTGGACCACCTCGAACTGGACGACCTGAGCGTCCGCAGGTCGCTGGCCGTGGCCCATGAGGCCCTCGCCTCGTCACAAGAACGACGCGACCTCGACGCGGCGTACGCGCTCACGCGTCTCGGTTCCCTGGACCTGCCCGAGTACTCCGCCGCCCTCATGGCACGACTCATGGACGTGTCCGAAAGCCGCTCGGATTTGGCACTCGAGCGGCTGGCCGAGGTCGCGCTGCTGGACGAGCCGCGTGCCGGCCGGTACGTGCCTCACGCTCTCGTGCGGGAGTTCGCCCGAGAGCTGGCACACTCCCACCCCGCGCGATCGCACCACCTCGGGCTGGACGAGGGTGCGCTGTGGTGGTACGTCCGCCGGGCAGCGGCCTGCGCCGAGGTCCTGCGCCCCAGCATGCCGTCGGCGTGTCCGCCGCGTGCTGGTGCGGACGCGGATCCTGCCCCTGTGGACGGCCCGTCCTTCCACGACTCGGCAGAAGCCCTGGCGTGGGCGGATCGGGAGGCGGAGAACCTGATCTTCCTGGCAGGGCAGAAGGGCGGCGGCAGACTGGGCCGCCGGCAGGCCATCGAACTCATCAAGACGCTCTATCCCTACCTCCACGACCGCGGGCTCACGCAGGCGAGGCAGCGTCTGACGCACCACTCGATCCGCATGGCCCGGGAAAGCGGCGACATGGAGGCGGAATCCACTGCCCTGGGCAGACTGGCAATCGCCCGGTATTCCGACGGATTCCTGAACGAGGCATTGCGCCTGCTGGAGGAGTCCAGCGCGATGGGGGCAGGCGATGACGGCATCGACCGCATGCTCACGCTCGGCAACAGAGCGGCGGTTCTCAGAGCGCTGGGACGGTTCGCCGAAGCCCGGGCGGCTCTGGCCGAATGCCTGTCGCTCCGCCCCGAGTCCGTATCCGACTTCCATCAGGCGACCCTCCTGGGGTACCAGGGGTACGTGACCGAGCCGACCGACGCACGACTGGCGATCTCCTACCACCTCCAGAGCCTGGACCTCGCGACGCGGATCGGCGCGGACGCGCTCAGCCTGGTGGCGCTGTGCAACATCGGCCACACCCACTTGGCCCTGGACGAGCCCGAAGTCGCTCTGGCGCGCTTCGACGCGGGCCTCGTCGTCACCGCCACGGGTGCGTCGCACTGGAACGCCGAGCGGGAGATGCACCGGGGAAGAGCCCGGGCGCAGAGGCTGCTCGGGCGCCTCGAAGCGGCGCGGCTGACATGCGAGATGCTGCTGGAGCGCGCTCGGAAGCGCGGCGACACGTACGCCACAGGTCTGGCGGAGCACGAATACGGACACGTCCTGCGTGAGGCGGGAGAGGAACCGGCGGCTCGGGAACACTGGCGCAGCGCGCTGCGCACCTTGGAGGGCACCGACGCCCAGGTCCTACCGGAACTGCGCCGCCTCGCGGGCTGACGGGCCGCCGCCTGTCGGCGTACTCGCTGCACTGGTGCTTCGAGACGGACCCGGACGTGCCTTGGAGTCGGTGTCTTGCGGGAGTACTTCGACCCCGAAGTACTCCCGCCCGGCCCGGTCGTCCCCCACCGCGAACACCTGCGCAGACGCCGGGACCATGAAGGATCGCGCCTCCATCTCCGGCAACAGCGTCAAGGGCTTCAACAGCTCGGAGGGTGACGCCGGCAATGGGGGCGGTGTGAACAACGACGGCAGGCTCACCGTGCAGGGCCAGGCCACCACCACGGCACCACCTGGCCTATGTGCGCGAGGGCGGAATAGGCCCCTCTATGATCATTTTTGGCAGGTTCCGGGCTCCCGCCCCCACCTCCGTGGCGGCTACGTTCGCCCCCTGACCGAACACCCACAACCAGGGGGAGAGGGCAATGATGCGCCCCACAAAGTCCGTCGGCCGCATGGGCAAAGCGTTCATGGCCTGTGCCGCCTCCGCCGCGGTAGTCACCGTCGGCCTTGGCGCCTTACCGGCCTCGGCCGCACCTGCGAAGTCCGCCGCCGCGCAGGTCAAGCCCGGCGACACCTGCACAGCGGCCGACCTCGGCATACGCCACCCGTACATCAAGACGACCGGAGTCACCCAGGAGGCCACCGGTACGTCCGCAAGCCTCAACTGCAACCGCGTCCAACAGGACGACGGCCGTTGGACGTTGAAGTGGATCGAGAGGCCCGGCGGCAGCAGCTTCACGAGCGCCATGTCCGCCGAACAGCCCAAGGCCACCGGGCTGGGCGCGCAGGCCGCGTTCAACTGCACGTCCGGCGCCTACAGGATCGACGTGCCTGGCAGGCCCCTGAACTGGAGCGCACCGCTCCTGGCGAACGACGGCACCCGCCTGCGCGTATCTACGTTCTTCAGCGCCCACCTGGACAACTGGCGCCTGTGCGACGTGACGGAGAACAACGGAGTCCTCGAGGCGACGCTGTGGAACTGGGGCAACGGCGGATGCGCCACCATCCCGGCGGACATCGCCGACCAGGAGCAGGCCTACCTGACGACGGCCGCTTGCGGGGAGGACGACCTCCAGCGGTTCTACATCTACCGCGACGTACCCGGCAGCTCGAAGATCGGTGTGCAGAACAAGTACACCGGCTCCATGATGGGCTATGACCGTTACGCGGACGGGGAGTTGATCCGCCAGTACTCCAGCGGCAAGCAGGACGGTACGGGTACGTACGCCCTGACCGCGGTCTGACCCGGCCAGTAGTCGGTACAACGGAGTTGGGGGATCTCATGAAGTTGTTCACCCGCCTGGCCGCGGTGGCCCTCACCGCGACGGCACTGCTCGCACCCGCCGGCCCGGCGTGGGCGGCCGGGTCGCCACCCGAAGACCGGCGGGTTCCGACCTGCTCGGTGGTCTGGTTCGACCTGGGCGACACCCTGGTCGACACCTCCGACCGTGCACACCTGAAGTACATGCCGGGGGCGCTGCGGTACCTGCGTCAGCTGCACTACGCCGGGGTACCGGTGGGCATCATCACGAACGTGCCGCCGAGCTGGGGTACGACCGATCCCGAACGGGCGGAGGCGACGAAGAAGTACATCTCGGCGAGCTGGTCGGAGGCGGAGCCGTTCGTCTGGGAGTACTTCGGCGACCGGATCCTCACCCCGCGCGGCACCGACGAGTTCAAGCCGGCCCCGGCCCTGTTCCAGCGCGGCGTCGAGAACTCCGGCGGCTGCCGGGCAGTGTTCGAGGGCGAGAACCCCGACGAGGTCACCGCGGCCGCTGCGGCAGGGATGCGGGGCTACCAGATCGGCCAGCGCGACAAGCCGGCCTACCTGCCGCTGCACCGGGTACTGCTGCCGTTCCTCGACCGATAACAGCCGGCCCGCCCTTCCACCCGCCCTGTCGCCGCCCCTTGACCCGGGACGACGGCAGGGCGGGTGCCGTTCGGTCTCCGTCCGGCCCCATTACGCCGCACCGTGGCCGGACCCGCCCGGCCCGGTGGTGCGCAGCAGGAGCAGGGCGGTGTCGTCGGTGTACCGGCCAGTGGGCCAGGCGCGGCGGATGAGGTGGTCGATGAGAGCCTCGACGTCCTCGTCGTGGTGGCCGGCGAGGTGCCGGGCGAGGTCGGCGGCCGTCCCGTCGGGGTCGATGCCGGGTACTTCCACGAGCCCGTCGGTGTAGAGGCCGAGGGTGCTGCCCGGTGGGAGGGCGAGGTCGGTGACGGGGTACGGCGTGCCGAGATCGATGCCGAGCGGCGGGGCGGGGTCGAGCCCGATGATCAGCCCCTCTCGCCCCGGCCGGTGCAGGAGGGGCGGTGGGTGGCCGGCGCTGGCCAGGGTGGCCCGCCCGTGGGCGAGGTCGATCCGGGCGTAGAGGCAGGTGACGAGCAGGTCGGTGCCCAGGTCGATCAGTACCTGGTTGGTGCGCGCCAGGACCTGGTCGGGTGGGGCGCCAGTGGTGGCGCGGATGGCGGTGCGGACCTGGCCCATCAGGGCGGCGGCGGCGACGTTGTGGCCCTGGACGTCACCGATGACCGCGGCGACGGTGGTGGCGTCGAGGCGGATGACGTCGTAGAAGTCGCCGCCGATGTCCATGCCCCGGCTGGCGGGCAGGTAGCGGGCGGCCATGGTGAGGCCGGGCACGGCCGGGAGGCTGCGGGGCAGGAGCGCTTCCTGAAGACCGAGGGCGAGGCCGTGCACGGCGTCGTAGAGCCGGGCCCGGTCCAGTGCCTGGGCGATCAGCCCGGCGAGGGAGGTGAGGACCGCGCGTTCGTCGGCGGTGAACGTGTGCGGTCGGTCGTAGGACAGGATGCAGCAGCCGACGGGCCGGCCGGAGATCAGGAGCGGCAGGAAGGCCCAGGCGCGTTTCCCGCTCATCAGAGGAGCCCGGGGGAATTCGCGGGCCAGTTCCTCGAGGCTGGCGAAGAACGACGGGATGCCGGTGGCCAGCACGTGTCCGGCCGGGGTGACGTCGGTGCTCAGGGGAAGGCCGTCGAGGCGCTCGATGGTCTGCCGGTCGTAGCCGTGCCAGCCGGTGATCTTCAGACGGCCGGCCTCGGCCGCTGAGAGGACCAGCCCGTCCGCGCCGAACGCGGGAAGGACCTGCCCGGCGACCAGCTCGACGACGTCGTTGACGGCCACGGTCTCGGTCAGGGCGGATGCCAGATGCAGGAGCTGGTAGAGACGGCCGGTATGGGCGGTCCGGGACGCGGCGGACTCGGCGCGGGACGGGCGGGCGGACTCCGGCCGGTCGCCGTCGCCGCCGTCGCCGCCGCCAGGGTCGGGTTCGGGGGTGATGCGGACGCTGATGCCGCTGGCGTCCGGGTAGAGCTGGAGGCGAAGCCAGCTGTCCGGGGGGTGCGGGGCGGTGAACTCGACGGGTTCGCGGCTGATGACGGCCGTGCGGTAGTGGTCTTCGACGGCGGGCTGGTCCAGCCAGGGCAGGGACTGCCAGGGCCGGGTCCCCAGCAGTCGGTCCGCGGCCTGGCCGAGCAGGGCGGCCGCCGCACCGTTCACGAAGGTGATCCGGCCCTCCAGGTCCAGGGCCAGCGCGCCCTCGGGCAGCCGCTCGGCATAGTCCGCCGCCGCCTGCGGGGACCGGCCCGCGTACGGGTGGGGTCCGGCGAGTGACACCTGGTGGGGCTGCTCGGGCGCCCGTGGCGGGTCGGCGGACTGGTCCAGGGCGTGCGCGATGCTCCGGGCCTCCGCGGAGATGTGGCCCAGCTCGCGGCGGGTGGCGCGCTCCGGGTGGGAGGCCGGCCACAGCAGGACCAGGCCGCCCCAGCACCGGGAGCGGCCCGGCAGCGGCGCGGCCGCGAGGGCGAAGCGGTACGGCAGGCTCGCCGCGACCCGCGGGTACACGCGCGCCATGTCCTCCTGGGAGCCGACCCACACCAGGCGGCCCTCCCGGACGGCCTCGCAGACCGGAGCTGCCGCCGCGAGCGGGATCCGGTGCCAGGGCCAGGCCACCTCCTCCGGCAACCCGCACAGCACCGCCAGGCCCAGGGTCTGCGCGGCCTCGTCCAGCAGGTAGAGAACCCCCGCGGAGGCGCCGGTGCGCCGCACGGTGCCGACGAGCGCGGCGCCGAGCAGCCCAGCCGGACTGGGCTGCTCACCGAAGCCGGGCACCGCAGCTTGCATAGCAGGACAATACGCCGACAACTCGAACGGATCGCGCGGGTCGAGGCCCAGGCGGCCGCTCGTGGCAGCGGAATGAAGCGGCACGTCAGGTTGTGCAGCTCATCGTGTGCCCTCCCCCGTTGGAGGTACTTCTGCCGGCCGGACTCGTCGCCGTGGCTCCGGCGGGCCGGCTACAAGTACGGGGAGGAGAGCCTGCCGGAGGCCGCACCCGGCAAGGAGACAGCCACGTACCGCAAGGGCACCCCGGCCATGGCCAACGCGGCCCCCGGCACCAACGGAAGCCAGTTCTTCATGGTCTACGGAGACTCCGAACTGCCACCGGACCACACCGTCTTCGGCAAGGTCGCCAACGGCATGGACCTTCTGGAACAGGTCGCGAAGGCCGGAAGGGACAACGCGAACGGTGAAGGCGACGGCGCCCCCGAGAAGAGGGTCACCCTCCAGGACGTGACGATCACCGAGAGGTAGCCCACTCGGACCTTGCAGGGCACGGCCAACCACTGACCGGACCCGCCGGGTCTCAACCTCCGCACCTTCGACAGCCCGTCGAGCGCCTCGCGGAGGAACACCAGCGGCCGCATCCTCCCCCCGGCTGTTCCCGCGCACCCCGAGTCTGCTGCGCACGATCGGTACCGATACCCAGCTGAAACGCAATCGCGGGGCCCTCGAAGGGTCCTCCTGACGCCCTGGAAGCGCACTTCTCCGAGGCTGTGCCGGTACCGGATCACCGGCGTACACGACATCGGAAGGCAGCTGCCGTGCTGAGCACCCCGTACCGTTCTGAGGCCACCGGGGAAGAGGAGCTACCCGGCCCGCTTCCGCATCCTCCCGCCCGCCGCTCCCGCACCGTCAGACGTACCGGCCGTGGCCGGTTGATCGCCGCCACCGCGGTGTGTGCGGCCCTGGCGATGGCCCTGAGCGCCTGGATCCCGAACGTGGCCGGGAACCTCGGCAGTCTGTTCCAGACCTTCCTGCCCTGGGCCGGGCTGGGCGTCCCCGTCCTCCTCGTGGCGGCGGCGGTACGCCGCTCCCGGCTCGCGGCCGTCGCCGTCCTGGCCCCCGCGGTCGTCTGGTTCTGCCTCTTCGGCGGGACCCTCGGCGACAAGCGATCCGGCGGCGGGAACTTCACCGTGGTCAGCCACAACGTGGACGAGGAGAATCCCGATCCGGCGCGGACCGCGCGAGCGCTCGCCGCGTCGGGCGCGGACGTACTGGCCCTGGAGGAGATGTCCTCGAAGGCCACGCCCGTCTACGAGCGCGAGCTGGCCGCCGGCTATCCCCACCACTCCGACACCCTCGGCGTCAGGCTGTGGAGCAAGTACCCGCTGAACGGTGTGGAAGCGGTGCCGATCATGCCCTGGACGCGTGCCGTACGCGCCACCGTCGACACCCCGGGAGGCCCCGTCGCGGTCTACGCCGCCCACCTCGCTTCGGTACGCGTGACCCCGGACGCCGGGTTCACCACCGCGCGCCGCAACGAGGCGGCCCGGAAGCTGGCCGCTGCCGTGCGGGCGGAGCCCCTGGCCCGGGTCGTCGTGATGGGCGACTTCAACGGGACGACGGAGGACTCGGCCCTGGATCCCGTGACCTCCTCCCTGCGCTCCGCGCAGCGGGAGGCGGGCGCCGGCTTCGGCTTCACCTGGCCCGCCCCGTTCCCCGTGGTCCGCATCGACCAGATCCTGGTGAAGGGGATGAGCGCGACCTCCTCGTGGACCCTTCCCGCCACCGGCAGCGACCATCTCCCCGTCGCGGCCTCCCTCCGACTGTGACCGCACCACACGCCCACTGACTACGATGGTCTCCACATATGTCCCTCTATGAACAGGCAGGTGGCGTGTCGGCACCCCGGGTCCCCGACCCCGTCAGCGTCCTCGTCGTCGAGGACGACGCCACCATCCGCCGCGCCGTGCAGCTGTCCCTGGAGCGGTACGGCTACCAGGTCGCGGTGGCCGCGGACGGGCTCGACGGCCTGGAGGCGTTCCGGGCGGGCACGCACGACCTGCTGATCCTGGACGTGATGCTGCCCGAGCTCGACGGCATCGGGCTGTGCCGCCGGATCCGCGAGGAGAGCCTGGTCCCGGTCCTGATGATGTCCGCGCGCGGGGACGCCCTCGACGTGGTCTCGGGACTGGAGGCGGGAGCCGACGACTACGTCGTCAAACCCGTCGACACCGCCGTCCTCGTCGCCCGCATCCGTACGCTGCTGCGCCGCGCCACCTTCCGGCCGGCCGAACCGCAGACGACTCCGGCGCGGGGAGCCGGACCGGCGGATCCCGCAGTCGGCTCCGCGGATGCCGGGACGGCCCCCGGGGAGCTGGTCTTCGGGGACCTGACCGTGAACACCCTCGGTCTGGAGGTGCACCGGGACGGATGGCCCGTTCCGCTGACCCCCACCGAGCTGCGGCTGCTGCTGGAGTTCGCGGCGGCTCCCGGCGCCGTGCTCGACCGCCGCCGGCTCCTGCGCGACGTCTGGGACTACGGCTGGGAGGGCGACACCCGGGTAGTGGACCTGTGCGTGCTGCGGCTGCGCAAGAAGATCGGTGCCGACCGAATCGAGACCGTCCGGGGCTTCGGCTACAAACTCGTCCGCGACTGAGGGGCTGTTCGCGCCCATGGCACTCCTCAACCCGCGCGCCCTGCGATGGAAGATCGCCGCCCTGACCGCGGCCGCCTGCTGCGCGGTGGCCGCCGTCATCGGCGTCCTCGTCCACCAGGCGATGGCCGAACGCAGCGACCGCACCGGGAAGGAACGCCTCTCCGCGCGCCTGGCAGCCGCGGAGCGCGAGTACACCCGTACGGGCAGCGCGGCGCTCGACGTCGAGATCCTCACTCCGGAGCGGCTCGACGCACCTCTCGCGAAGGCCCTGGCCGCCAAGGACCCGGCCGCTTTGTATGCGACCTGGAACGACCGCAAACCCCCCAACTGGTACTGGATGTGGGCGGCCATGCCCGTCGATGGCGACCGGGTACTCGTCGTCCGGACGGACATGAGCTCCGAGGTACGCGGCCTCCAGCTCCTGGACCGCAGCATCGTCAAGGCCGTGCTCGCCGCCCTCCTGGTCGTCGTGCCGCTCGCCGCCCTGGCGACCGAGCCGATGAACCGCAGGCTGCGCCGGGGATCCCGTACCGCCCGGGCCATCGCCGACGGCGACCTCGACGCCCGGATCGGACCGGGCGGACGGGCTCGTGACGAGATCACCGAGATGTCGGCGGCCGTGGACGAGATGGCCGCGGCCCTGCAGCACAAACTGGAGGGCGAGCGCCGCTTCACAGCGGACGTCGCGCACGAACTGCGCACCCCGCTGATGGGGTTGTCCACCGCCGCCGGGCTGCTCCCGGAGGGCGACGAGGTGGCCGAGCTCGTCCGGGACCGGGCCCGTGCCCTGAACGGGCTGGTCGAGGACCTTCTGGAGGTCTCCCGGCTCGACGCCGGAGCCGAGCGGGCCCGGACCGACGCGGTGCCGCTGGGGGAGCTGGTCACCGACATCGTCCGCCGCACGGGGACGCCGACCGCCGTGGCGGTCCGTACCACCAGGATCGTGGAGACCGACCCGCGCCGGGTGGAACGGATCGTGGTCAACCTCGTCACCAACGCCCACCGGCACGGAGCCGCCCCCGTCGAGGTCGCGGTGGAGGCCACCGCCACGGGCGCGCGGATCCTCGTACGGGACCACGGGCCCGGCTATCCCGCTGCGCTGCTGACGGAAGGCCCGCAGCGGTTCCGTACCGGAACCCCGGAGCGGGGGCGCGGCCACGGACTCGGGCTGACCATCGCGCTCGGGCAGGCGGAGGTCCTCGGGGCCCGGCTGGCCTTCGCGAACGCCCCTGGCGGGGGCGCGGTCGCCACCCTCGGCCTGGACGGCGGCCCCGGTCCGTCCGGTGGCTGAAACGGAACCGCAACACGCTCTCCCGGCGGCAGAAACGGGCTCGCGCAGGTCTGGCAGTACGGCTCCTCGAAGGTGACCCCGGTGCGGGATCCGCACCCGTCTTCCTGGAGGTTCCCCGATGCCCGCAAACCGCCACCGCACCTCTTGCGACCAGAACCGGTCCGTCCTGCGCGGGTCCGTGCTCGTCCCGCTGTTCGCCGTCCTCGCCCTGGTGACCGGTACGGGCGCCTGGTACGCCTTCGACGGCGACGGGCCGCGCAGTGCGGACCGCGGAATCGACCGCACCGGTGCTGGCCGGGCACGAGTACACAACGTCGCCCGATTGCTGGCGCGTTGGGGCTCCGGCGATCAGCAGCGGTTCACGGCGAAGATGAACGAGGCCGCCGCTGCCGGTCTGGGCGGAACCCGTGGGATGCAGAATGCGCCGAGCAGGCCAGCGGTCAGGCACAGCACCACAGAGGTGACCGTTCCCGTGCGGGCGCTTCCGCGGTGCCCTGAGGAATGCGCGGATGCGGAGCGAGACATGGACGTAATGGATACCGCCATGGGGGGGGTACGGGCCCGTCCCCGGCCGGGCTGGGTGCCGGTGGACGGGCCCGTGCCGTCGCTGCTGCGCGACCGGGCGGCGGCAGGATTCAGACGATGTTCTTGTAGAGGTCCCAGCCGGTGCCGAACTTCACCCGGGCGGCGAACGTCGCGGTGCCGGTCTTGCCCGTCGAGGAGTACCGGTACACGACGCCGTTGGGGAGCCGGCAGAGCAGGTCGCCCTTGCTGTCGCCGTCGATGTCACCCGGGACGAACAGCTTGTCGTACTGGTCGAAGCCGCTGCCGACCTGCTCCCGGGCGGCGAACGGCGCGGTGGCCGTGCCCGTCCCCTTGAAGAGGAACAGGCGGCCGGAGGTGTCCCGGGCGAGCAGGTCGGGCCGCCCGTCGCCGGAGTAGTCGCCCGCGCCGACGAGCGCGTCGTAGCCGTTCCAGCCGGTGCCGACCTTGATGCGCGCGCCGAACCTGGTCACCAGCGCGCCGTCGCCGGGGTGGAGCCACAGGGTGCCGCCGGAGTCGCGGGTGAGGAGGTCGCCCTTGCCGTCGCCGGTGAGGTCACCGGGGCCGACCGTCAGGGCGTAGTTCCATGTCGTGCTGACCCGCTCGTTCTGGATGTACAGGTCGCTGCCGATGTTCTGTACGTAGGTCGCGTGGTTGCGGCTGTTGAGTCCGGTGGCGTACGTGTTGCGGGAGCCGGGCGTCTCCTTGCCGGCCCAGATCGGCGGCATCCGGTAGTCGCCGTTGGCCAGGGCGCTGTACTTGGCGAGGTCGTTGTCCGCTTCGGTGCCGAGGTTCTGTGCCTTGCCGTAGAGCGGTGTGGTGCCCGCGCCGACGATGAACTTGTTGAGTTCGTAGCCACTGCCGAAGTACGCGGGTGCGGCGAACTTGCCGCCACCGATCGACTTGAACCAGTACTCCACGCCGTTGCGGTCGCGGGCGAGCAGGTCGCTCAGGCCGTCGCCGTCGCCGTCGTCCGAGCCGGTGATCACGTTGTACGCGTTCCAGCCGGTGCTGACCTTGGCGCGGGGCTTGAGCGGGGCGGTGGCGCTGCCGGTCCCCTTGTGGAACCACAACTCACCGTTCAGCGTACGGGTGAGGACGTCGCCGAGGCCGTCGCCGTCGACGTCGCTGGCCCCGACCAACTGGTCGTAGACGCCCCAGCCCGAGCCGACCTTGACCCGGCCGTTGAAGGGTTTGCTGACGCTGCCGGTGCCGGTGTACAGCCACAGGTCGCCGGCATAGTCGCGGGCCAGCAGGTCGGGGTGGCGGTCCCCGGTCAGGTCGCCGGTGGCCATGACGCGGTTGTAGATCTGCCAGCCGCGGCCCGACCAGAGGGGCGGCGACGTGCTCGTCAGGCCGGCCTCGTAGAGCGTGAGCACACCGTCGAAGGAGAGCGAGAGCAACTCGGCCTCGGCGGTGCCGCCTACGTCACCCACCGGCAGCAGGTCCTTGAACGAGGAGCTGGGGTCGGGGTCGGTCTTGGAGATCGTGTATTCGCTCCACGTCGAGATGGACGACAGGTAGACGGCCGTGGTCTGGTCGTACTCCATGACGATCATGTCACTGATGCCGTCGCCGTCGACGTCGTGCCGCGGCTTGGCGGCGGCCGCCGGCGCCGGCCCGGTGGCGCGGGCGGGCAGGACGACGATCGGGTATTCGCGATCCCCGCCCGGAGCGGTCTCGGAGAACGAATCCGCCGCCGGGCCGGACAATGGCCGGGCGGCGGCGGAGTCGGGTGTGCCGGACTGCGGGGCAGCGCTGCTGGGTGCGGCGGTCAGGGCGCTGACGGCCAGGGCCAGTACGCCGCCGGCGGCGAGTGCCCGCAGTCTTCCACGGTGCGATGAAGTCAAGATCCCCCCTGAGGATCGAGCCGGGACCCGCCCGGACGCGTCTCACTGTGTGCTCGGAGACACGCGTCCGCGCGTGAACGGTTCCCGGGGAGCGGGCAGTTCCGGTACGGGCGGGATGTGGCTTCCCGCATCCTGCGGCAGGCGTCACCGCTACCGCCTCGGCAACAGCGCCGGCCGGGGGTGGTGCTGGCAACACCCCGGATACGGGCGGTAGGGGGATCGTCCGATGGGCCGGGTCCTCGGAGGATCGGGGTGTACCGAATCGCTCCGACCCGGGGGGAACCACCCACATGCACCTCTTCACGAAGCCCGCACGGTGGGCCGCGGCCGCCGCGTGCGGGCTGCTCGCGCTCGCCGCCCTGCCCGCGTCGCCGGCGAGCGCCGCCGGGACGAAGGGCGGCGCGCCGGCCGTGCCCGCGCGGTACGCGCAGCAGCGCCTCGACTGGCAGCCGTGCCGGTCCGGTGCGCTGGAGTGCGCCTCCATGACGGTGCCGCGCGACTGGTACCACCCGGCCACGGGGGCGGACCTGACCGTCGCGGTGTCCCGGCACCGGGCCGCGGACCCCGCAGCGCGGCGGGGCGTGCTGATGATGGCGGCCGGCGGACCGGGCGCCTCGGGGCTGGGCCGGCCGGCGGGGCTGGCGGCGTACTCGCCCAAGCTGGCGGCCGCGTACGACGTCGTCGGCTTCGACCAGCGCGGCGTCGGGGCCAGCACGCAGGTGGTCTGCTCCGACCAGGACACGGTGGATGCCCTGTTCACCAGCGGCGACCTGCGCGACCGCTCTCCCCGGGCCGTGGACGCCACCGTGGACCGGGCGCGGAACTTCGTAAGGGACTGCGAGCGCCGGTCGGGCGACCTGCTCCCGTACATCACCACCGACCAGGCCGTGCACGACATGGACCTCTTCCGGGCGCTGCTCGGCGAGTCGAAGGTGTCCTACTACGGCCCCTCGTACGCCACCTTCCTCGGCGCCTACTACGCGACCGAGTTCCCGCGCCGGGTCGACCGGGTGGTGCTCGACAGCAACATCGGCTTCACGGGCAGTTGGCAGGAGTTCCTGACGGGCCAGCCGAGGAGCTTCCAGCGCCGGTTCGAACAGGACTTCCTGCCCTGGCTCGCCGCGAACGACGCGACGTACCACCGGGGCCGGACCACCGAGGAGGCCAAGGCCTCCTACGAGCGGCTGCGGAGCACGCTGGGCGAGCACCCGCTGGACCTGGAGGGGACGACGGTCACCCCCAACCACCTCGACGCGGCCGCCACCTCCATCATCTACAGCGGCGACAGCTTCCCCGACCTGGCGATGCTGCTCGGTGTCCTGGAGCACCCGCAGGCGGCTCCGCAGGCCGCCCGCAAGGCCCTGGCCGAGAAGCTGAAGCACCCGCTGGGGGCCCAGTTCGCGGCGGACTTCTTCTCCGTCGTCTGCCAGGACACCCCGTGGAACCGCGGCAGCGCCTACTGGGTCCGCCGCAGCGCGGTCGACAGCGCCGCGTACCCGATGGTCGGGGCCCGCGAGCTGACCTTCGCCTCGGTCTGCGCGGCCTGGCCGCGTTCCCGGGCGCCTCGGGTGCAGGTCACCGGGCGGGGACTGCCGCCGGTCATGATGCTCAACTCGCTCCACGACCCGGCCACTTACTACGAGGGCGCGCTGCGGGCCCACCGGGGGACTACCGGATCCCGGCTGATCACCGTCGGCGGCGGCGACCACGGCGTCTACCAGTCGCACAACCCCTGCGTGGACGCGTACGTCGAGGGCTTCCTCGTCGACGGCCGGATGCCGTCCGCCGACGCCTGGTGCGAGGGCGGTCCGCTGCCCGACCCCACCGCCGGCCGGTAGGCCGTCTCTTCCGGATCCTGCAGGGCGGCGCGGCTCGGGCAGGCCCGCACCGTTCAGTAGGGGACTGCGGGCACCGGCAGGGCGAGGCGGGATCCGAGGCGGCTGCGCATCTCGCCTGCGGCGGCGCGGACCTCTTCGGAGCGGGCTTCTTCCTCAAGGGCGCCGAGCAGCACCATGACGGCCCTGGCTTCGTCGCCGGTCAGCAGTTTCAGGCGGGTGTCGGTGACGGCGTCGAGGAGTACGCCGAGGAAGTCTTCGTCGTCCATGTCCACGCCGGGACAACGCCGCACCGTGGCTCCGGGTCACCACATCGGCGCCCGATGGCGCGTGGCGAGGACGCGGGCGGTGGAGCGGGCCGCGTGCACGGTGTCGATCACGCGGGTCCGGGTGCGGTGCGCGGCTTCCCGGGCGGGTCCCAGCGATCGGTGTCCGGGGCCTCGCCGCAGCAGGTCCTCGTACAGGGCCGCGTGTCGCTCGGCTATCCGGGCGGGGTCGAAACGGGCGGAGTTCCGCAGGGCTGCCCGGCCCATCCGCCGGCGCAGTCCGTCGTCACCGGCGAGTTGGAGCAGGGCGGCCGCGAAGGCCGCGGGATCGCCGGGCGGAACGAGGCGTCCGTCCACGCGGTCCTCGATGATCTCCCGCGGTCCCACGGGGCAGTCGGTGGAGATGACGGGGAGACCGCAGCGCATGGCTTCGACGATGGTCATGCCGAACGACTCCTGGTCGGAGGTGGATGCCGCGATGGAGCCCTTCACCCACTGCGCCTCCAGCGGGTCGGCATCGCCCATGAGGTGGACGTGGCGGGTCAGGCCGAGTTCGCGGATCAGGGCGGACAGGTTCCGCTTCTCGTTGCCGGTGGCGTCTCCGCTGCCGAAGATCCGCAGCTGCCAGTCGGGGTGGACGGAGGCGACTTCCGCGAAGGCGCGGACGAGGAGGTCGTACCGTTTGACCCCCGTCAGCCGCCCCGCCGCCACAACGATCTTGCTGGTGCTGTCGGAGAGGCCCGCCCGGGAGGAGGGAACGCTGTTCGGTACGGCTTCCACCCTCAGGCCGGGCGGCCCGAGCCGCCGGTAGGTGCGCGCGTCGGCGTCGGTCACCGTGGTGAGGGCGTCCAGCAGCCGGTAGCGGTGGCGTATCTCGTGCCGCATCCGCAGGCCGTGGCCCGCGAGCGTCAGGTGCTCCTGACCCACCCGGATCACGCCCGGGCGCGCCTGGCGGGCGATGTGCACGTTCAGACCCGGCCTGGTCCCGACGACGACGTCGGCGTCCAGACCCGACAGGTACCGGCCGATCCGCTCGTCGGTCAGCCGGCTGTACTGCTTGTGCCGGCCGTCCGCGCGGGGGAAGACCTGGGCGGGCCGGGCGTGGCGAGGGTCGCCCGTGTCGGTGTCCGGGGAGTCGCCGCGCAAGTCCACCAGGGGGGTGAGCCGGACCTTGAGGGGCGTCCCCATGACCGGGACGTCCCGGTGGCGCAGGACCGACACGATTTCGACGTCGTGCTGCTCCGCGAGGGCCGTGGCGAGGTTGAACGTGGACCTGATCGTGCCGCCGATGCCGTAGGCGTTGTGGAGGAGGAAGGAGATGCGCACCGGGCGGCACCCCTTTCTGCTTGACGGCTCCGTCGGCGTGGCCGACGGAGCCGGGCTCATGGGTGGTAGACCGCACCGGGCTTCGGGGTGGCCGGGGCCAGGAGCTGGGGGACAGTGACGAAGGTGTACCCGCGGGAGCGCAGCTCGTCGATGATGCGGGGGACGGCGGGGACGGTGCCGTCGTAGATGTCGTGGAGCAGGATGATGCCGTCGCGGGTGGCCTGCTTGAGGATGCGGTCGCCGATGAGCTGGGTGTCGGTGGTGGCGTAGTCGCTCGCGGTGGCGTTCCACAGGACCTCGGAAAGGCCGAGGGACCGCGTGACGGAGTGCACCTTGTCGTTGGTGCCGCCCTGGGGCGGGCGCATGAGGGTGGGCGCTTTGCCGGTGATGTTCTTGATGGCGTCCTGGGTGCGGCTGAGCTCCTCGCGGATCCGATCGTCGGATATCTGGTCGAGGCGCTCGTGGTCCCAGGTGTGGTTGCCGATCTCGTGGCCCTCGGCGGCTTCCCGCCGCACCAGGTCGGGGTTCGGCACGACGTGGTTCTCGCCGAGGAGGAAGAAGGTGGCGTGGACCTTCTTCTCCTTGAGGATGTCCAAGAGCTGGGGGGTGTGCGGCCCGGGACCGGCGTCGAAGGTCAGCGCGATGCACTTCGACGTCCGGCAGTCCACTGCGGGGGCGCTGCCGTCCGCGGCGGTGGCGACGCTGGCGGCGGCCCTGCCCTCGGCGCCGGCGCGGGCCTCAGAGGGAGTGGTGAGCCCTTGGCCGCAGCCGGTGAGGAACGCACCGCCCAGGACCAGGCCCAGGGCCGCGGCGGCGGCCCGGCGGCGGCCGGAGCGGTGGGGGCGGGCCGGACGACGGGGTGTGCGGGGCATGGGAGGGCGCTCTCCGGATCTGCTGACGGGAAGGGGAGGGGCGGCTGTCGGCCGACCGGTCAGCAGCATGTGGGAGATGACCCAAAGAAACCCCAAAGATCCTAAAGATCGTCTTTAGGAATCAGGGCAAACTGCATGTAAGTCTTGGACGCGTGAACGGCATCCTGGTCATCGAGGACGACCCCCAGCTCGGCCCCGCCCTGCGCCGCGGACTCACCGCCGAGGGCTACCGCGTCGATCTCGTCGCCGACGGCAGGCTGGGGCTGGAACGGGCCCTGACCGGCGACCACGCGGTGATCGTGCTGGACGTCATGCTCCCCGGCCTCAACGGCTACCGGATCTGTTCCGCCCTGCGCGCCGCGGGCGCGGACACACCCGTCCTGATGCTCACCGCGAAGGACGGCGAGCACGACGAGGCGGAGGGCCTGGACACCGGCGCCGACGACTACCTCGTCAAACCGTTCTCCTCCCTCGTTCTGCGCGCCCGCCTCCGCGCCCTGCTGCGCAGGGGAAACACGGGCGCCGGCGCACGCTCCGTGCTGCGGGCCGGGGACCTGTGGCTGGACCTCGCGGGCCGCCGGGCGGGCCGCGGCACCACGGAGCTCGCCCTCACCCCGAAGGAGTTCGCGATCCTCGCCTGCCTCATGCACACACCGGACCAGCCGGTGTCGAAGCAGGCGATCCTCGACGAGGTGTGGGACCCGGCCTACACCGGCGGCACCGCCATCGTCGAGGTGTACGTATCCACCCTGCGCAAGAAGGCCGACGCCCCCTTCCGCACCCACAGCATCCAAACCGTCCGCGGCAGCGGCTACCGCCTCGACACCCGAGAGGAACGCCGTGACGGCTGACACCGACCCCACGGCGGCCGACCGGCCGCACGCCAAGGGCGTACGCCCGATGCCGGCGCTCCTGCGCCGTCTGCCCACCCCGCTGCGCACCGCGCTCTTGGCCGGACTCGCCGCCCTCGTCATGTCCGCCGGGGCCGCATGGTGGTTCGAACGCCACATCTACGACACCGTCCACCAGGAGTCCTCCCAGCGAGCGTACGAACTGTCGCTGCGCCTCGCCGGCCAGGCTGCCGCCGGCTGGAAGGACATCCCCGGGAGCCCGTCCGACGGACCGTTCGTGCAGATCGACCGCGAGGGCCGGACCATCACCGGTTCGGGAGGAGCACTCGACCTCGCGGACCTGCCGAAGCTGCTCCCGCCGCCGCCCCCGGGCCCGCCCTCAGGCTGGGCCGTCGGCCTGCCCCAGGACGGCACCGTCCACCTCGGAGGCGTCGACGAGCACGACGGGGACCGCTTCCACCTTCCCGACGGCAGCCTGCCATCGAGTTCCGACGGGTTCCCCGACGTGAAGGCCTTCGCGGCCCACACCGAAGCCCACTACCTCGCGCACCGTGCCGTCACGGTGATCGCCACACCCGTGGTCGCTCCCAAGGGGAAGTGCGAGCACCCCACCGAGCCCGACGGATCGTGCCGGTCCACCCTCTACGTCCTCGTGCCCCCTTACGTCGCCGAGTACGTGTCCGGCGCGCTGACGCTCCCCCTCGCGGCAGGCGTTCCCGCCGCCGCACTGGTGGTCGCCGCGACGGCCTGGGCCACCAGTCGGCGCTCACTGCGCCCGGTCGAGGAGATCCGCCGGGAGTTCGCCGAGATCACCGACACCAGCCTCGAGCGCCGGGTACCGGTCCCCGAGGGCCGAGACCCCATCCGGGCGCTCGCCGAAACGACCAACACCACACTCGACCGCCTGGAAAACGCCGTCGACCGACAGCGCCGCTTCACCGCCGACGCCGCCCACGAACTGCGCTCCCCCCTCGCGGCCCTGCGCTACCAACTCGAGACCGCCGTCGATCACCCCGACACCATCGACCCGGCCGAAACCCTGACGGACGCCCTCGCCGCCACCCGCCGCCTCCACGGCCTGACCGAGGACCTGCTCCTGCTCGCCCGCCCCGACCGGCCCAGGGCCCACTCCCTGGTCGACCTCGCCGGACTCACCTGCGAACTCGCCGCCGAGTACCAGCACATGGGACATCCCGTCACCCTGTCCACCGCACCGGACCAGGCGCCCGTCCGCGGTGACGGCCTCCAACTGCACCGACTGCTGCGCAACCTCCTCGACAACGCCGTACGGCACGCGCGCACCGCGGTGGTCCTCGACATCACCGACGACGCCACGACCACCACGGTCAACGTCCACAACGACGGCACCGCCCTCACCGCCGAGGAGTGCGAGCGGGTCTTCGAACGCTTCACCCGCCTCGACGAGGCCCGAACCCGTGACACCGGCGGCAGCGGACTCGGCCTCGCCATCGCCCGCGACATCGCCCAGCGACACCGCGGCACCCTCACCGCCCACCCCCGCGACCCGGCCCCCGGAACCACCTTCACCCTGCGCATCCCCACGGAACCGAAACCCGGCACACCACACACCGCACACCCCGCCTCCTGAGGGAGGCCGAGCGGTCCGGCCCGTCCCGCCCGCGGGGTGCATTCGCGTGGCCGTGCACCATGATCCGCTCCGACGGGAAGCCGGCCAGGACGGCGCTCGCCCGTGGGGGAGAGCGCGCATCACCAAGCTGCGGCTGTGGCCCACCGCCTACCCGCCCGCCAGCGGGGAAGACCTGCCGCCCTGATCTTCTCGAGGCCAGCCGCCGGAGCTCCGCCGCCCGAGCTACCAACGGATCTGCCGCCGCCTGCGGGAGGGCCGGCCGCTGTTCCGTAGCGCGCAGGGGCGCCGCCCGTCCTTCATCCGGGCGAAGGCGTGCAGTGGGCATGTACCGCTCGGCCCGGACCACGCCGCCTGCCGACTGGGCGTGCGCCGTGAGCTGATCCGCAGCTGCACTTCCTCGGCGACGGCGACGGCGACGGCGACTGCGGGGGAGTGGGCCGGAGTCCGCCTGCACAGGCCAGCACTGCCGTCGCTGAGGAGTTCAGGAAGAGCGTGAACACGGACGACCTGTCCACAGAATCAATGCGACCAGTACGCACAAGCTCTTCCCCGACCTGCCGGAGGATGTCAACGGAGGCGGCAAGACCCCCGACGGTGTGGCCACGCCGAGCAGCTGTCCGCATACGAATCGCGAACACACCCGCGTGCCGGCCGGCGGGGGCCAGACCGTCCCAGACGACGAAGGAGCCTCCGGCGGCCAAGACGTCACGGGCAGGTCCGCATGCCGGGGTCTGTTCGCGAAGCATGGCGATGAGCTCCTCGCGAGGAATGCCGGGTACCGGTATCCGTATGACCCAGGCGCCGCCCATGTGTGACAACTTGCAGCGCCTCTCTGGTGACAGCCCGACTGCTTCGACCTGCCTCTTCCGCAGGCTATCTGGTGGCGGCGGTGACGACTGCTGAGGTTGTTCCTTATGGTTCTTCGGTTCTGTCTACTTCCTTGAAGCCGTGACGAAGGCCGGGGTGACGGACGAGGCGGCAGCCCGGCGTCGAACGAGGCCTCGACGTCGCCGAGGTCACCGCCGCCCGTACGCGGCGTACTGGTATCGCTCTACCAACAGGCCGCCCGGCGGGGACCACCGGTTCCGACTGAGGCGTCCGCAGGGTCGGCGGCGGCTCGTTCAGCGCCCGGTCTTGGGCACTTCCAGGGCCTGCGGATCCCTGAAGTACTTCTCGTACTGCTCCGGCGTGGCCACTATGTCCGCGTAGCCCGGGCCCCAGGGATTGCCCAGAATGATGTTGTCGCCCTGGAAACCCTTCACGTAGTAGACGTGTCGGATGGCGAAGCCGTAGTTCTTCTCGGGGTTCGCCGGGTCCCTGGGCCACAGCGCCGAGCCTTCCTGCCTGTCCTTCTCGCTGCTGCCGGTGGACACGACGATGGGGTGGCCGGACTCGAAGCTTTCGCGCAGCGAGGGAATGTCGTTGTCCAGGCTCTGGGATTCGTTGCCGGTCAGATAGGGCGGCGCGTTGTCGTTGGCGTCCCATTCGATGGCGCCGTAGGAACCCACTTCCTTGCGGTCGAAGCGCTTGTCGCCTTCGCGCCCGGTGGGCGCACCCCCGCGGTCGTCCCCGTAGACGAGTGCGAAGGCCTTCTCGTAGTAGGCCGGCCACAGGGCGTTCCTGGCGTTGGCTGCCCTGATCGTGCCGTCATTGGCCACGGGCAGGTCGGGAGTGACCGTGACCCAGCGCTGGTTGCCGTCCTTGTCCCAGATGCGGACGGTGATGGTCCCGTTGGGGTTCTGCTTGATCCCGTCCCGGATGAACTGGGGGTTGACCTGGGCCGTCCCGGCGAGCGACGCGAGGTACCAGCAGTCGGCCATTCGGCCCTGCCCGACCTGGGAGGCGGTGATCTCGTTGCCGTTGGCGTCGGGTGCGAACAGGGGAAGGGGCGGAGTCTGCCAGTGCGTTCCGCCAGGGTCCTTCAAGAACGCGTCCGAGGTCTCGAAGCCCGGCTGCATTCCCGGGAACGCCGCCTGTGCCTTGTTCCAGTGCGTGGGGCCCAGCCGCGTGAGGATCAGGCTGAAGTGGTCGCGGCGATCGAATTCGGGCAGGCCGTTGCGGTCGCCCCAGCCGCTCTTCTTCTCGTCGTTCAGCAGGCGGTTGTAGCGCGCGATGTCCGCGGCGGGGACGCGGTCGAAGAAGGCGTCGAGTTCGGCTGCCGTCAGCCCTTCCAGCATGCTTCTGATCTTCTGGAGGTCCTCGCGGTTGCCGTTGTTGCCGAAGTCCTTGCCGTCGAGCTCCCTGAACTTCGTCAGAGCGTCGCTGACGCGCTGCTCGTTGGGGGCGACCTCGTCCGAGAACAAGAGCGCCGGGTCGATGGCGAACCCGTGCTCGATGAGGATCTTGCACTCGTCGAGTTGCTGACTGCGGCGCTCCATGGACCCGGCCAATTCGCTGAGCTCACCGTCGAGCGCTCCGGGCAGCGGGCCGCGCCCGCCGGGTCTTCGGGTGCCGAAGGGCGAGACCGACGGCAGCACGATGTGGAAGCCGACCAGCGGCTGCAGCAGCGGGTCGGTGGTGGCGTGCTTGCCGTTCATGAGCCGGTTCGCCTCGGTGAGTACGCCGACCAGGTCCCGGTGCATGGCGCGGGCGTCGGTGCCCAGCTTGCGCAGGCTGGCGGCGAGGGCGCGTATCTCGGCGGTGTCGAAACCGCGGAACTCGCTCAATGGACCGGCCCCGTCTTCTGCCGGGTCGCATCCGTCTTCGACTGTTCGTCCAGGCGATCCGCCTCGGTGCTCCAGCGGCCCGCGTCGTGAATGAGCGCGGACGCCATCTGGCCCAGAGTGTTTTGGCGGTTGACGACCTGGGCCGTGGCCTGGGTGGCGAACGGACCGCGCCAGACCGGTGGATCGGCCTGCTGGGCCTTCTTGGCCGCGGCGTCGAGGTACGGTCCCAGCCTTTCCGCGAGCGCACGCGCCTTGCGGGCGCATTCCCGCAATTCGCCCGCCCGCTTCTTCATCTGCTCCGGCGTCTCCCCTACCGGCATATCCGGTCGTACCACTGTGCGCCCCCTTTGGCCACAGACCGCACGGACAGTTCGCCGAGGCTAACAGCCCGGTAGTCCCGTTCGAACGACTCGTCTTGGTCAACTCAGTTTCAGCCAGGCAGACGTGACGAATCGTCATGCCGTTGGCCCTTGGGCTCCTCGGTGCGCAGGGCCTTGTGCTGCTGGTGCACCCACCGGCCGGGTGGGTCCGGCTCGCTTGCCCGATGTGTCAGCGGCCGACGCCCGCGGGTCGGGGCCACCCCCCCGCGTCGCCTGCATCCACGAACACGCCTGCTTCCGCTGCTCCCTCCTGCGCCCCGACCCTGCCCAGCGCAGCCGACTGGTGGAGATCCGCGACAACCTCCTGGATCGGGTTGCCGAGGCCGAGCGGGAAGGCTGGGGGCTGGGCGAGATCGAGGGACTCCGCGCCAGCTTCACTGGCGCCGAAGCCAAGATCAATCAGATCGACACGGCGACGCCCGGCACTCCTGTTCTGCTGGGCCTGCACGCTCCCTGATCAACCCGGCAGGGGTGACCAAGTCTCGGGGCGACGTGGGCCGGGACCTGATCGCGCTGCGGGCGGACGGAGCAGCTCGGGTCTGAGGCTCCGTTCTCCCGAAGCTACGGCGAAGGGGCTCGGCGAGTGCCCGGTGGATGCTGGCGACGGAGGGGCTGTGTCCCTTGCGTTTGCCGGTGGGGATGATCAGGTCGGGTTGGATCTGCTCGACGGTCTCGCCGGCCGCGCGGCGCCGGAGCACGGTGTGGAGCATGTCGGCGACGGCTTCCGCCTGCTGGGAGTCGTAGCGCCAGGCTGATGGCGATCTGCTGCGGACGACGTCCGTCTCGCATGCCCTTCTCCGGGAGGCCGGGAGGCCGGGACCGGTATCCCGGCCTCCCGGAGAAGGGTGACGGGCGGGGGCAGACGGTTCGGCGGTCGGTCAGGCGGTCTTGGTGAACGTGTGGAGATGTTCGCGGAGGAAGGTGTGCAGTGTCCTGGCGGGGCGGCCGAGGATGGTCTCGATGGTGTCGTTGGGGGATTCCGGGCGTGCGATGGCCAGTTGCTGGATCTCCACCACGTGGCTGGCGAGCCAGGGCGGCATGTGTGCGGTGGACAGGAGGTGGCTGTGGAACTCGCTCAGCGGCAGGTCGATGTAGCGAACGGGGCGGCAGGTCAGCTCGCCCGCGAGCTACCGAGAGGCCCTGCCCTCATGCGCGTGCAACCGGAATACCACCCCATCAGGACCCCTGTTCGACCTCCAGGTTCCATGATCGGTTGAGATGTAGCTACTGAGATCAAGGTCGCTTTCCCAGCTGTGCCAGGCGGAACGCGCCGACCTGGTGGACAAGTCCATCGTGATCGTCAAGGCCGCCGGATGCACCGTCACCGGCCCCACGGCCTGCCCCGCACCCCTCCGCTGTACGGGACCTGATGGCTGACCGCAAGCCACATTGGGCGGAACGGTCACGTCCCCGTGCGGAGTCGGTCACGGCATCCTGCCGCAGGATCACCGGCGGCATCCCCGGGGCACGCTGTCGAGGACAGACCACACACCACGGGGGCTCACATGAACGCTGTCCGCACCAGCCGGAGAACCTACGCACTTACGGCGGTGGCCGCCGCTGTGGTCCTGACGGCCACCGCCTGCCAGTCCGGCGACGGGCCTGGCGGAGCCGCGACGAAGACCCCTTCCGCGCCCGCCCCCTCCACAACCCCAACCACGCCCGCCACCACCCAGCCCGGGACTGCTCAGCCCGGTACCACCACGCCGGCCGCCCCGAAGACCCCGACCGACGGGCAAGGCATCATCGCGGCCTGTACCGACAACGACCTCAGCATCAACCTGTCCGTGTGGAAGCAGGACTCCGGCCAGCACCTCCTGATCGCCGCGACCAACATGACCGACAAGCCGTGCATCCTCTACCACTACCCGCGTATCGGGTTCGGCGGCGCGGGCATCGCGGGCCCGATCCCCGTGATGGGAAGCGCACCGAAGGCCATCGCGAAGATCGGCGCGAACGAAAGGGCGTACGCGGGCCTGTCGCTCTACAAGGGCGGCGAACAGACCGTGGCGATCACGGCCGTATCCATCGGCTACCAGGACAAGAAGCTGGGCAGCAACAACGACGTGGCGATGCTCGACAGCTCCTTCGGCAAGGACATCGGCTCCCTCAACGTCGGCCCCAACGCCAAGACCACGTACTGGAACAAGGACCTCAAGGCCGTCGAAGACACCTTGTTCCGCTCCGGAAACTGAGCCGCCGGCGCCCGCCCCACTGCGGGCGCCGGCGAAGAAATGGCGAGCCACTCGTGTCCTCCGACGCGTCATGATCCTGAGATCGGGTCGTGCGAGCCGGTCAGAAGCCGCCGAACACCCACTGCTGGTTTCCGTTTCCGACCCCGCAGTTCCTGTTCGCGTAGGTCGTTCCGTCAAGCTTGCTGTCGAGGGTGTACAGGCTCGACGGGGTGCGTCCCGCATCGCCCATCTCCTGGGCGATCTCCCCGTGGAGTTCCTGGGCCGCTTCGGTCGGGCCGGGTGATGCTCAAGCCCGTGCCAGTGCCGTGGATCTACCCACCCCAAGGCGGTCGTCCGCCCAAGCAGGGCGGCGAGTTCGTCTTCGGCGACCCGGCCACGTGGGGCGAAGCCGCCACGGTCACCGTCACCAACACAGACCGGTATGGGACGGCGACTGCGCAGGCGTGGGACCGGTTCCACCCCCGGCTGACGCGGCGAGCCGCGTGGCTCGACCATGAAGGGTCGTTGGCAATCATTGAGGGCACCGTGATCCGATTGACGGTGGCGAAGCTGCCCAGTGGCGGGGTGAACAAACCCGTCTGGCTCTGGTGGTCCGGCACCAGTGCCACCTCTCAGGACGTTGACCGCTGCACGGGCAGCTGACCAGGGCTGTCCTCGCGCCGGACTGCCAGCGGATCATCTCGGTGCTGTGGGCCGAGGCGGCGGCGGGCCGGGACAAGGCGGGGGCCAAGGACCTCGCGACGGCCCCTGGGACTGGACGCGGTGCCCGCGTAGATCGAGGGAGTACGTTCGCGGGCGAAACGCCTGGCCGAGCGCGGGTGGATCACCCGGCACCAGTCCGGGGAGTTCAGCGGCGTGACGGCGTGACGGCGTGACGGCGTGACGGCGTGACGGCGTGAATGTCCGCTGTCACTGAATCCGGATCGTCTGCCATCCAAGGTGGACCGACCACCCGAACAGGTCTGATGGCTCCGTTGTTAGGGTCCGGTCCTGTGACTCTTTCAAATCCCGCAGCCAAAAAGCGGTTCCTTGTCCTGCACGACTATGGGATGGGCGGTTCATGGTGGTGGGTCCACGCGCGGTCGGCGCGGGAGATCCTGGAAACGTTCGCGTGGACCGAGGTAGTCACCAGGCAGGAGTCCGTGGCCTGGGCCGAGGGCGACAAAATCGAAGAAGTCGACATCGATGCGCCACTCATGCCTCCAGGTCTGGACGACCTGCGGGCCAAACGCGAGGTACAGCGCGGGCTTCCTGGCTTCGGAGCCCTCGCGGACAGGAGCATCGTGTACGTGCGGCGTCACTGGGACGGCGAGGACGACGGCGGCCCGGTCTACCTCATGGAGGTTGAATCGGACGGGCGCCGGACCCGCGAAGTGGAGCTGGCTGAGGACGGGAGTGGCCGCGTCAGGAGCGGACCTGACGACTGGCCCTTCAACCCGCCGGTCGTCGACTTCTTCGACCCGGAGTTGGCAGGCCAGGAGATCACCCGGGAAGAGTTCGAGGAGCAGTGGGAACGCGCCGTACCCGCTTCTGGCCTGTAGCCGCCCACGGCACGTGATCCTGCTTCGGTGGCAAACGGTCCAAGTCCGGTGACCGAGAACAGGGAGGGCGTGACGGCGCGGTTCAGGCTTCCAGGGACATCGACGTCGTGGTCGTGTGGGTGCGGCGGGTGAGGCGGCGGCACATAAGCATGGTCATCGACCACAAGATCATGGACTCGCTGGTGGCGGGCAGCGTCTCGTAGTCGCGGACCAGTCGACGCGAACGCATCAGCCAGCTCAGCGACCTCTCGACCACCCACCGCCTCGGCAGCAGCCCGGTGTCCCGCTCACGGCAGTTCTCGACGCCCTACCTAACCTGAGCGGCGCTCCCCACGGGCCCCTTGGTGACCTGAGTCAGTCGAAGAGGGCAACGACTCCATTTACCCAGATCGCGAGGAACGCGAGGGCCCCCACCAGGCAGCCGCCGCCCGCCAGCACACCGCCGACCGTCCACGGCTCGGAGGGCGCCTCCTCGTACTCGTCCTCCAGGCCGTCCAGGTAGGAGGCGGGGGCGTCCCAGTCGACGGGGTGCCCCAGCTCCTCGGCGCAGGCGGTCCGCACGGCGACCAGCTGCTTCTCGGCGAAGGAGTTGGCGGCCATCGCCTCGGGGCCGCACCAGGCAAGGGCCTTCATCCGCCACGCGGGAGATCCATACCGCGCCTCGAAGGCGAGGGTCTCGTCAGGGTTGCGGTCCTCTTCGAGGTACATCCACCGCCCGGCCTCGGCGACATCGTCATAGAGCCGGTACACCTCGGCCAGACGCCGACGGAGCGTCAGGTCGTACGGGAAGGACGAGACGAGACCGCGCAAACGCTGGCGCGCAACAGGAACCCGGCCGGCGGCCAGGTCTGCATCAACTCGGGCAAGGGTCTCTCTCAGGGGCATGAGTGCATGATCGGGTATCGCACTGATCCCCGTCGACCTGGTTGTTTGCCCAGCGCCTGCCCGCTCCCAAAGGAACCCACCGAGACGGGACACCCTCACTTACGGGACAGCCCTGCGGTGCGAGACGGCCTTCGGTCGGGCCGCTTGGCGCCGGAGTGAACGTTATGTGCTCCTTGTGGAACGACTCCCTCCGCAGGGGTTGACGGGGACATTTGCCGGGCGGATCGTAGGCAGCTCAGCCGATCGAACGCTGGAGGTCCCGTGACCGACGAGTACCGCACCCCCGAGCTGGCGCTGCCAGTGGGCACCGCCACCCTGCTGGGGACAGCCGACATGGCCCTGAGCGATGCCGAGCTACTCGAGCGATACCCGCGCGTGGCCGAGATCCTGGCACGTTGGGAGCAAGAGCGGCTGGGGTGATACCCCCACCAGGGACCATTCGGGCAAATGCGTCCTTGGCCCGGAGCCGCGAAGCGGCGGAGTTCTCTGCGGCTCCGCGGTGACGGTCAGAGAGGACGTGCCTGGCCCTCGATCTACTGACGGATCACGGTCAGCGGTGCTCCGCCGCACGAGCCTGCGAAGTAGGAGCGGGACCAGAACACCGAGCCCATGCCGGTGCGGTTGATCCGGCCGGTGTACTCGGCCCGCAGGTACCGGGGCGAGACGCCCTTGAGCGAGTTGATCAGCTTGGACCGGGCAACCTGCGGAGGGTAGTGGACCAACAGGTGCACGTGGTCGGTCCCCCTCATGCGGCCCACCGTGGGCCAGATGATCACGCTCGTCGAGATGCTGCGCGACCACCTCTACAACGGGGCGTTGCAGGAACGGCGCGACGCCTGGCAGCCCGGTGGTGACGTACCTGGGGCACGTCCTCCGCGCCGGGCTTGAGCAGCGGCGGGTCAGTTCGGGGTGATGCCGGAAAGGACGGCGAGGACGGCGAGTCGGATGCGGTTGTCCCGGCCCGTCTTCGCCATCAGGCTGGCCACGTGTGTCTTCACCGTGGTGACCCCGAGGTGCAGTCGGTCGGCGATCTCCTTGTTGGACAGGCCGACGCCGAGCAGGCTGAGCACTTCCCGCTCGCGCGGGGTGATGCCCGGCACCGGGATGTCCACCGGGGCGTCGGGGGAGGAGCGGGTGTGGAGGGCCTGGGTGACGAGGCGGTCGAGGACGTCCCGGCTGAAGGGGGCCTCTCCGCCGGCCGCCCGGCGTACGGCCTCCAGGAGTTCGGCGGGCGGGGTGTCCTTCACTAGGAAGGCGCAGGCACCGGCGGCCAGCACCGGGTACAGATGGTCGTCGTCGTCGAACGTGGTGAGGGCGACTACCCGGGTAGCGGGGCGCGCGGCCAGGATGCGGCGGGTGGCGGTGATGCCGTCCATGCCGGGCATCCTCAGGTCCATGAGGATGACGTCGGGAGTGAGGCGTTCGGCCAGCCGTACCGCCTCCGCGCCGTTGTCCGCCTCCCCCTGGATCTCGATGTCCGGAGTCTGCTCGAAGAGCATGCGTAATCCCATACGGACGAGGTGCTGGTCGTCGACGACCAGGATGCGGATCACAGCGGGGCCTCCATTTCGGTTGCGGAGAGGGGTAGTTCGGCCCGAAGTCGCCAGCCCTCAGCCGCGGGGCCCGTGTCCAGCCGGCCTCCGAGCAGGTCCACCCGTTCGCGCATGCCGATCAAGCCGTGTCCCGAAGGGTACGTCTCTGTCCGGGCCCTTCCGGCCCCGTCGTCCTGGATCGTGACGTGCACGGAGCCATCGGCGACGCGCACGGTCAGCTCGGCGTGTGCGCCGGGCCCACCGTGCTTGGCCGCGTTGGCCAGGCCCTCCTGGGCCAGGCGGAGGACGGCGAGTCCGCGTACGGCGTCGAGCCCCGCGACACGGGGGTCGACGGAGGCGGTCACGGTCAGGCCGGTCTGACGGACGTGTTCCACCACCGACTCCAATGTCGCCGGCAGTGCCCCGGGCGTGACCAGGCAGCCGGTCTCAGGACCGGTCCGGCCGGGGGCTCTCAGCACGGCCACCAAGCGCCGCAGATCGGCCAGTGCCGCGCCGGCACTGGCGTGGAGGTCGTCGAGGACTTCGGTGATCCGCGGGTCGGTGGTGCCGGTCGCGCCGTTGACGTGCCGGGCGACACCGACGCGCAGCACCATGGAGGAGACGTGATGGGCGACCAGGTCGTGCAGCTCCCGCGCGATAGCGGTGCGCTCCGCCGTACGGCCGGCCAGGAGCTGTTGCTCCGCTCGGAGCTCTTGCTGCTGTGCGTGCTCCCGCGCGTGCAGGGCGGCTTCGCGGGTCACGCGTACGTAGGAGCCCAGGAGCAGCGGCACTCCAGCGACGATCCCCATCTTGTAGAGCAGCGGGAGGGCGCCGTCCGGCAGCTCGTCGAAGCGGTGTACTGCGACGGTGAGCGCCAGTACCGCCGCCCCGGCGGCGAGGAGGCGTCCGGAGCGCTGTACCGCCAGCTCGAAGAGGGTGACGGCAGCCAGCACCTTTAACGACGAGGCGGTGCTCGCGCCCAGCGCGTGTGCGGCCATGAGCAGTACCGATTGCGCCAGCAGCGCGCCGAACAGCCACTTCCCCGCGACTAGGCACAGCGCGACCCCGGCTGCGGCAAGGCTCCAGTCCCGTGTCCCCGACGGCTGTTGCAGCAGCAGGAAGTACCCGACCAGTACGCCGGCCAGCGCCAGGATCCGCATGCCGGCGAATCTCTTGTCGAACGCGAGCTCGATCCAAGATCGGTTCATGGAGTCCACGATATGCGGACCCCGTGCGCCAGGGGTCCTGCCATGGGAGGAGGGCGCCTCCTCCCACCGGCCGCGATGTCCGGCCGGTGGGCGGAACCGGAGGTCCGGGGCGGACAGCGAGGATGATCGTCATGGATACCAATGCGCATACGGACACCAATGCCGAGACGGACGCCGGATCCGCCGCCATGGGGCGGCGGTCCCTCCTCGGTGGCGCGGCCGCTCTGGGGCTGGGCGGTGCGGCATTCACCAACCCGGCCCACGCGGCTGGCGCTCGGCCGGAGTTCCGCCCCGAGGGCGGGCGCTTCCACAGGAAGTCGGTTCTCATCACGGGGGCCACCTCCGGCATCGGCAGGGCAACGGCGAAGGCCTTCGCCGCCGAGGGTGCACACGTCGGGTTCTGCGGCAGGCGGGACGGGCTGGGCCGCCAGGTGGAACGCGAGATCCGGGACGCGGGCGGCGAGGCGACGTACGTACAGGCCGATGTACGTGTCGAATCCCAGGTGCGCGGTTTCGTCGACCGGATCGCGAGCCGTTACGGCGGCATCGACGTGGCCTTCAACAACGCCGGCATCGGCGGTGGCAAGCCGCCCCACGAGATGAGCGTCGAGGAATGGGACGACGTCCAGGCCACGAACGTCCGGGGGATGTTCCTCGCGATCAAGTACGAGATCCCCCACATGCTCAGGGCGCAGAGCGGCGTCATCATCTGCACGTCCTCGTCGGCGGCCGAACAGGCTCGGCCGAACGGCGCCGCGTACACCGCGAGCAAGCGGGCGGTGCAGGGCTTGGTGAAGTCCGCGGCGCTCGCCTACGGACCCAAGGGAATCAGGATCAACGCCCTGCTGCCCGGTACCACCGACACCCCGTTCATCCGCCCGCCGGGAATCCCGGACGCCGACTGGGACGCGTACAAGCGGGCGTGGGGGCCGCTCAACATCGACGGTCTCGAACGGATCGCCGATGTCGAGGAGATGGCGCGCGCGGTGCTCGGCCTCGCGTCCGACGACTTCCCCTACATGACGGGCGCCTCGATCAGCGTGGACGGCGGCAGCACCGCGGGCCGGAGAATGATCCAGCCGAGCGGTACCTGAGGGCCGCCGCCATTACTCCGACCGCCTCACACCCATCGTCCCCCTCTAGCCGAGCTACGGAGACAGTCCACATGCGCACCCGACTCGTCTTGGGTCTGGCCCTGCTATCCACCGGTGCCCTCGCTGGGGCGTTCGGCTACGGCGCGGCCAATCTCGTCCCCACCTTCGATGCCGTACCGCTCCAGATGAGGCTGTCCTTCCATGCCCGGCTCATGGAGATGAACGGGATCACCATGCAGGCCGCCATGGGGCTGTCCACGCTCAGTTCCGCGACGCTCGCCGTCATGAGCCGCGGCACGCCGCGGCGGCTGGCCGGCGGCGCGGGGCTCCTGGCCCTGGCGTCCTTCCTGATCACCCGGCTCGGCAACGTTCCCATCAACGGCCGGATCAAAGAGTGGGCCGTCTCCTCGGCGCCCCCGAATCACGCCGAGATCCTGGACCGCTGGGAGGCTTTCAACTACGCGCGCACAGGCGCCGCGTTCGCCGCTTTTACCCTGCTGATCCTCCTGGTCCTGCGCCGATCCGACGTCGAGCAGGCAGGCAGGCAACGGCCCGGCCCGGCCGGAGGGGTAGTGGGCAACGGAGCCGGCGACGAGGGGCTGTGCCGGGAGGGCGCCGGCGCTCCCTACCGGGGGCGTCCAGTGCGGGGACGATGGCGGCGAAGGCTTGATCGGTGAGCGCAGCCGGAGCCCCGTCGCTTGGGCTGACTACGCGTGGGAGGAGATCGCGGGCGCCCAGGGGACCTCGAAGCAGATGCCCTGGTTGGTCCCCTGGTCAGGGTCGGGGAGGTCGAGTTGATCGGCCGGTGCTTCCGAGCTCCGCGCTGAGATACGTGAGCTCGCCCGCCTGGAGGAGGTCATGGTCAGGGTGAACTGGAGCGGTGACCCGGAGGTCGCGGCGTGGGGGTGTCCCTGGGAACCGGGCAGGAACTGGGACTGTCTGCCGAGGGGCAGGCTGGAGCAGAAGAACACGATGGTCACCTCTGTCCTGCTCGTCGGGCCCGAGCCGGCCCACGACCGCTACGCGACGGCGCCCGTCATGCACTGGTGTGACGTCCACGAGCTGGGGCGGAACCCTGGGGCCTGGCCGATGGTGCCCGACCATGAGAGCCCTCTCTGGGAGTGGGTGCCGCTGGAGGGGGTCGGGCCGCGCCGGTTCGGGATGAGCCCGCCCGAGGTGGCGGCCGCCCTGGATGGCGAGACGCTGGCGGGCAGGATCGGCACTGCTCCCGCTGGTCGTCAGCCAAGGCTGGCACAGCTTGGGCCAGTAGCGGCAGCGGTAGGTCCCAGCTGCAAGATCGTTTGGTCGGCAGCCCGGAAATGCCGCTGCCGGCCGCAGACCGTGGTGGGGTGTCCTCCTCCCTGCTCGCATCGAGGAGGGAGGACCCCACGTGCCGGCTTGCCGCAGAACACCGACAACGGTCAGGGCGCGTACGGTCCGGCATCGGCGGCGCCGGACCAGACACACTGGCTGTCGGGTGTGAGGGTCATTCCGAAGTCCCACAGCCCCGGTGAGCCGCGCTCCTGCCAGTACCTCCGCCCGGCGTCGACCTCCGCCAGGAGCTGGCGGGGGCCTCCTTCGTACGCTGCCGTCGTGCCGGCCTGATCGATGACGGCGTGGCCCAGGAGCTGACGCGGTCGTGCAGCCGGACGGTGAGGCAGTCCGTCGTGTCCTTGGCGGTGATCCGGATGTCCGGGTGGGACACCCTGAGCGCGAAGAGCAGGTTCACGTCGGTGAGCGCGCGCAGGCCTCGTTCGACGGCGACGGCGACGGCGACGGCGACGGCGACGGCGCGGTCGGGCGGGCCGTCGCCACGGATGGCGTGATGCTCGCGTCCCTGGTCGATACCGCGGCTCGGCATGAACATTGTCCCAACCCCCGATCGTGGCAGGTCGCTGAGATCACGTACACCGGCGGGGGCACCTCGGGCACGCCGAGCGGCGCCGCGACCTACGTGGTGACGTTCGGACGGTGCCAGCGGTGACGCCGTGCTCCCACGGTGTTCCCCGGCCGCCGCGGCCCGCGCTGACGGTCGAGTACCGGTAGGGACGCGGGGAGGGGCCGGGGGGGGGGGGGGGGGGGGGGGGGGGGGGGGGGGGGGTGGGGGGCGGGGGGGGGGGGGGTGTGGGGGGGGGGGGGGGGGGGGGGT